>NZ_VPAN01000003.1:0-109042 GCF_013419225.1 Acinetobacter sp. YH12097
AGCTCCAGCACCTCAGCCAGTGGCAACGCAGTCAGCCGCAGAATATTTGGCAAACCCGCTTTAAGATTTCCGTTGAACAATAAAAAAGACGCCTCGGCGTCTTTTTTCATTTTAGGAAAATTAGGGCTTTTGCAGTTGCGTTAAGGTTTTACGTGCCAGTCCTGGATCATCGGCAAATACACCATCTACACCAGCTTTATAGAAGTTTTCAAATTCTTTAGCTGCACCGGTATCACAACGTTCGGTCGCCACTGAGTTACATTTTAAATAGTCAGGTAAAAAACCATTTTCAGGTCTGAGTGTATAAGGATGGACTTTCAAACCAGCAGCATGGGCATCTTTGACAAAACTGGTTTGTTTAAATTCAGTGTTTGAAAAAATATAGGTTTTACTTGGACCTACACCATCTGCATATTTTGCCACTGATTTTAGGCCATCTGCAGTGGCTAAACTTGCATAATTTTGAGGTGAGTTTTGTTGCTGTAAGTCACCCGGTATGGCAGTTGGGCTATCTAATAATTGAATAATTTTGCCATGTTTGAGGGTTTTCTTTTGCGTGAGTTGATCATGTAAGTATTTAAGATTGGTGGTTTCAAAGGACTGTAAATATACAGGCGCGATATCACGTGTATAACTATATTTGGCAAGCGTGGTGAGTAAACGATCTTCCATGGCTAGATTTTGCTGTTGAAAAAAAGTTGGGTGCTTGGTTTCAATATATAAACCAACAATTTTCCCGGTTTTTTTATAGTGCGCATCTGCAAGTTCAATGATCTGTTCGAGCGTCGGGATGCTGTATTGATCATTATATTGAGTGTTATTAGGACGATATTGTGCAATACGCTCACGTGCTTTTACATTTTGAGTCAGTTCATTCAAATTAAAGTCTTCTGTAAACCATCCTGTATAGTCGATACCATCGATTTTTTTGGTGGTTTTTCGATCCGCAAATTGTGACAGCTTACTGATATTGGTTGTCCCTGAAATTTCACTTTCATGACGTGCAACCAAATATCCATCCTTGGTTGGTACTAAATCGGGTTCGATAAAATCCGCACCATCGTCAATCGCTTTTTGATATGCGGCAAGGGTATGCTCGGGTCGCAAAGCACTGGCACCGCGATGCCCAACAATGACAAAACCAGTATCAGGCAAAACAGGGGGCTTGGTGACATGGGTTTTATCGTCATCCGAATTACATGCAGATAAACCGAAAACGCTAAAAAGGAGCAGTGAAGACACGCCCCATGAGGATTTCACTTTGCTTGTTATCGCTATATTCAACTGCTTTGTTAATTGTTTTTGCATGGCTGCCTCGGCATCTTTTTATATAAATGAATGATGTTGCAGGCATACATTGCAGGGCAGTGGCTAAGGCTTCATGACAGAGGCGGTTTTGTCACATAAATTTACTAAAATAGCTGAGGTGGAAGCTCTCCATATTTTCTACATATTCAGCTTGAAGCAAGGTTTTTATGTAGCCTAGGCTTGTAATTAAGCTCATTGTGATTGATTATCAATAAGATTTTTTGAAAAAATTCAATCTACATTTTTTATTTCATTAATTGAAAAGTGACATGGACTGATGCTGTCTAAGTTTTTTATTTATCGACCAATTTTTGCAGGTGTCTTGGCGATCATCGTCATGGCGCTCGGGCTATTTGCTGTCCTCAATTTACCCGTAGAGCGCTATCCAGATATTGCACCTCCACGAATTACCGTCAGCGCAAGTTATAGCGGTGCGTCAGCAGAAACAGTTGAGGAAAGTGTCACACAAGTACTTGAGCAACAAATTAAAGGAATTGATCATCTTTTATATTTTAGTTCAAGCAGCGACTCTTCAGGTCGAAGCCGGATCAGTATCAGTTTTGAAAATGGTACCGACCCAGATACCGCTCAAGTACAAGTACAAAATGCCATAAATGGGGTAATCAATCGGCTGCCTGAAGATGTGCAGCGCCAAGGGGTAAATGTCTATAAATCTTTGGGTGATACCCATATGGTTATTGGCCTCTATGATGAGACTGGCAAGAGTTCGAATATCGAACTTGGTGACTATATGATGACGCATCTAGAACAGGACATTGCTCGAATTGAGGGCATCGGTGAAGTCGATGTTTTTGGTTCGCAATTTGCCATGCGCATTTGGCTCAACCCACTGAAGCTAAAGCAATATAGCCTTATGCCCAGTGATATCCGTGCGGCTGTTGAATCACAAAATACGCAGGTGGCCGCCGGCGCCGTAGGTGAATTGCCGAGTTTATCGGATCAATATCTCAATGCAAAAGTCACTTCAGGTTCACGTTTAAAGTCAGTTGAAGAATTTGAAAATATTATTGTCAAATCTGCACGAGACGGCAGTTTTGTCTATTTAAAAGACGTTGCACGTGTTGAATTGGGTGCGGAAAATTATTCAGGGGTGAATACCATTAATGGTTATCCATCTTCAGGGATGGGGATCTCATTGGCTTCTGGTGCAAATGCACTTGAAACCTCTGCCTTAATTAAGCAAGAAATTGAACAGTTAGCGAAGCAATTACCTGCCGGTTATAAAATCGTTTATCCACGGGATAACACGCCATTTGTACAAGAATCGATTAAAGAAGTGGTGAAAACGTTATTCGAAGCCGTTTTACTGGTGGTTTTGGTGATGTTTATCTTCTTACAAAATTGGCGAGCAACGCTGATACCTGCGATTACGGTGCCTGTGGTGATTCTTGGGACTTTAGCGATTTTATATGCTTTGGGCATGACCATTAATACGCTCACATTGTTTGCATTGGTACTGGCCATCGGTCTGTTGGTCGATGATGCGATTGTTGTGGTGGAAAACGTCGAACGTTTAATGCATGAACAACAGTTAACAGCAAAACAAGCGGCCATCGAGTCGATGCATGAAATTAGCGGGGCATTAATCGGGATTACTTTGGTATTGACCGCTGTATTTATTCCCATGGCGTTCTTTGGTGGCTCAACGGGCGTGATCTATAGACAATTTTCCATCACACTCGTGGCTGCAATGGGCTTGTCACTGATGGTTGCGCTGATTTTAACCCCTGCCTTATGTGCCTTAATTTTAAAACCCAATCCGAAACCACAGCGCTGGGCGATTTGGTTTAACACCAAATTAGAGACTTTAAAAACCAAATATCTAGCACTTGCACAAGCCACGGTTCGTTATCGCTTATGGACGGTGGTTTTGTTTGCGGGGCTCATTACGGTATTTGCTTTGTTTTATCGTGCTTTGCCGACCAGTTTTATTCCAAGTGAAGACCAAGGCATTTTGAGTGTGCAACTTAAATTACAAGAAGGTGCACCGATGTCTAAAAGTCGTGAGGTTGGTGAACAAATTCGACAGTACTTTTTGACTGAAGAAAAGCAAAATGTCGATTTGGTGATGATTCGTTATGGACGAAATTTTTCTGGTACGGGTCAAAACTTAGGGCAAGGCTTTATTGCACTGAAGCATTGGGATGAACGTTCAGGACAACACAATTCAGCGCAAGCGATTCGTGAGCGTGCTATGAAACATTTTAAAAAGTTCAACAATGCACAAATCAATGTCAGCATGCCGTCTTCAGTCAGTGGTCTTGGTCAAACCGATGGTCTGGAGTTTTGGCTGCGAGATATGAATGGTGAAGGTCGAGCTTATCTCGATGCGCAATTTAAAAGCTTGCAACAGAAATCCGCACAATACAGTAGTTTCGAAAATTTAGACAAACGCTCTAACCCAGACAAAGCTGAACTGAAAGTTGATATTGATCAAAAACAAGCGATGGCCATGGGTTTAACGCAAAATGCGATTAATAGCACCATTAGTAGTGCATGGGGCGGGAGTTATATCAACGATTTCATTGACCGTGGACGTATTAAACGCGTCATGATGCAGGCAGATGCCGAATTCCGTTCTAAACCAGAAGATTTGGCTTATTGGCATGTACGTAATGACCAAAATGAAATGATTCCATTTAGTAATTTTTCAACCATTGGTTGGAGTGGCGGTCCAGAAGTCGTCAATCGCTTTATGGGGTATACCGCATTACAAATGGAAGCGGATACAGCCAAAAATGTCTCAAGTGGACAAGCCATGCAGGATGTGAAAGCCTTAGTCGATCAGGTGCCTGGTGTGGACGTGGCATGGAGTGGTTTATCCTTTGAAGAGCAAAAATCAAGTCATCAAGCGATTTGGCTGTATTTGGTCTCGATTGGATTTATTTTCCTTTGTCTTGCCGCCCTATATGAAAGTTGGAGCATTCCAACCGCAGTCATGAGTGCGATTCCACTCGGGATTGGCGGTAATATTTTGTTTAGCTACATGACTGGTTTTCCAAATGACATCTACTTCCAAATTGCCTTGCTGACGACCATTGGTCTGTCCTGTAAAAATGCGATCTTGATTGTAGAGTTTGCAGCGATGGCACAAGAAAAAGGCAAACATGTGATCGAGGCTGCAATGGAAGGCGCAGCACTACGTTTACGTCCTATTTTGATGACTTCTTTAGCATTTGGTGCAGGGGTGGTTCCTTTAGTTCTTGCTTTTGGTGCTGGTGCAGCCAGTCGTCAAGAGATCGGGGTAAGCGTACTCGGTGGGGTAATATTCGGTACAGTCTTGGTGCTGATTTTTATTCCGTTTATGTATGTGATGGTCCGATCTATTTTTAAAATCAAGCCGGTGTCTGAAACTTAGAAATAATTCACGCACAGCGTATTGCTCTAGTAAAAGCCGCCGTTAAAGCTTGAATACTTCGCGGTGGCTTTTTTATGTCATCAAACTTTCGACAGGGAATTTGCACAGAGAATTTGCACAGAGAATTTTCGCAAACAACGTTCACCGAGAACATATTGAAGAGATTTGAAACTCTTCAGTTTATCCTTCAAAATGTGCACTACATAGAAAGATTAAAATAAGAGTGAGTTGAATGGCGGATTTAATACAAAGACAGCGTGAAATTTCCGCTTTGCTGCAACAACAAAATTATGCAGCAGCAGTTTTCGCTTTACAGCCTCTGAATTACGCTGATCAGGCCCGTTTAATTCAGCAATTTCCAATTGAAGATCAAATTGAGTTACTTTCAGGTTTAGCGCATCAAGGCTTGGTATTTGAGTTTTTCCCGTTTGAGTCACAGCGACAGTTAATCTCGCGTTATCCACTGCGTCTACAAATTGAATTATTTGATGATATGCATTCTGATGATGCAACGGATTTATATAAAAGTTTAACTGATGCAGAACAAGATCGAATTTACCAACAACTTGATCAAGATACCCAAGAGCATCTAAAGGCATTATCTGCATATGCAGAAGAGTCTGCAGGTGCAATCATGAGTTCAGACTATGTCAGTATGCCTGCTGACTTTACCATGCAACAAGCCATAGAGGCCTTGCGCCATGAACCGCATGACCGTGAAACCCTATATTTAATTTATGTCACCAATGATCAGTCTCAATTAGAAGGGGTGATTTCACTGCGGCAAATTTTGCAGGCTGACCGTGATGCACGAATTCAACAGGTGATGACCAAAGATGTGGTGACCGGCTGGATAGATGAAGACCAAGAAAGTATTGCTCGAAAATTGGCTGAATATGATTTTATGGCCTTGCCGATTGTGGATCATGCTCAGCGTTTGATGGGGATTGTCACCTATGATGATGCGATGGATGTGGTACAGGCTGAAACCACTGAAGACTTTTTAAAAGCCAGTGCGGTGAGTACTGAACCAGGTATGAGCATTAATAAAGCACCGATTTTAAAATTGTACCAAAAGCGGGTGTTCTGGTTGGTGATATTGGTCTTTGGCAGTTTATTGTCCGGTTTAGGTATTTCCTATTATGAAGACATCATTGCAGCACATATCGTCTTGGTTTTTTTCTTACCCTTACTGGTCGGAAGTGGAGGCAATGCGGGTTCACAGTCTGCGACCTTAATGGTGCGAGCGCTTGCCACTGGGGATGTAAAAATTCGAGATTGGTTTTATTTGTTGGGACGGGAGACGCTCGTCGCGCTTTGCCTCGGTGGAACCATGGCCATTGCTGTATCAATTCTAGGCTACTATCGTGGTGATGCAACCGTCGCCTTGGTCTTGGCTTTAAGTATGATGGGTATCGTATTGCTCGGTTGTTTAATTGGCATGAGTTTGCCCTTTGTACTCAACAAGTTAAAGCTCGATCCTGCAAGTGCTTCTGCACCTTTGGTGACTTCGATTTGTGATGCGACCGGCGTGGTGGTGTATTTGATGATTGCTTCACAATTGCTCAATTTATAGAGATTAGCATTTTGCTACAGATAGAAGACTTCTAATATGTTTTAATCTCAGTGATTTACACGGTTTTTATTGGATAAAACATGACTGAACCATTAAAACAAAAAATGTCAAAGCAAGAAGTCATTCGCCTTGAACGCGATCTCGCCAAGTTTGCCAATATGATGGACTCTGTGGTTCGGATTCCATTTACCCGACAAGGGGTAGGTGCAGATGCAGCGTTGAGTACCATTCCGGTCGCTGGTGATATTGCAGGATTCGTCTTGACCTGCTATGCCGTCTATAAGGCCAAACAGATTGGCGTACCACAAGCCAAATTAAATGGTGTGATGAAACTCGCGGTTATGGATGCTGTCGTGGGGTTTATTCCTGTCGCGGGGACGATCTTCGATGTGTTTATTCGTCCGAGCCGTAAAGCTTTAGATGTCGTACACACGCATATACGTGAAGAATATCAAATCAGTACAGATCAACATGTGGTACATCCGTTTTTACATGAAAAATTAGAAGAGAAACAACAGCAATCGGCTTTTTGGCGTAACCCTGTGATTGCATGGTTATGGATCCATATCCCAGATATACTCGGGATGATTTTCTTATTGGTGTTTATCTTTGCAATTTACATGGGCGGTTCATTGCTTTGGCAATGGTTAAAGGCCAATGGGGTATTGTAGATAGGACAGATTTGTGGCTTGAGTGCTAGCAATGAAAGGCTGTTCAACTGAAAAGTGATTGATAAAACAGTAAACGCTCTGAGAAAAAATTAGACTCAAAAAAAGCCTCCATAGGGAGGCTTTTTTACGACTTACATCAGATGCTGAATTATGGGCAATCTAATTGTTGTAAAGCCGCAACACGTTGTTCAATCGTTGGGTGTGTTTGGAACAATGCAGCTAAGCTGAAACCTTGTTCTTGACCCGCAGAAATAGCAAAGGCTTTCATTTCTTTTGGCATTTGATCTGGCATTTCAGATTCTGCTTGTAAACGTAATAGGGCAGAAATCATCGCTTGTTTACCTGCTAGACGCGCACCAGCTTCATCGGCACGGTATTCACGGTAGCGAGAGAACCACATCACAATAGCAGACGCTGCGATACCAAAGACAATATCTAATACAATCGTAATGACGAAGTATGCGATACCCGGTGCTTCACCATCTTCACGACCGAAGACATTACGGTCGATAAAGTCACCTGCTACACGTGCAAAGAACATGACAAAGGCGTTGACTACACCTTGCACCAAAGCAAGGGTCACCATGTCACCATTGGCTACGTGACCAATTTCGTGAGCGAGTACGGCACGGAGTTCATCTTTGTTCATACGCTCCAGTAGACCGGTAGAAACCGCCACTAAAGCATCATTTTTGTTCCAGCCTGTTGCAAAGGCATTTGACTGGTACGATGGGAAAATACCCACTTCTGGCATTTTGATACCAGAACGTTGTGCCAGTTGCGCAACTTCGTTGAGTAACCATGCTTCAGCTTGGCTACGTGGTGCATTAGGGTCAATCAGCTCTGTACCCGTGGTTTTTTTCGCCATCCATTTTGACATGAATAGTGAGATCATCGAACCCACCATACCGAACACAAAACAGATAACGAGCAAGTTGCCTAAGTTTAAGCCGCCTGCACCGTGGTAACTACCGACACCGAAGAGTGACAAGATTATGCCAGCTACAACCAGTACCGCGAGGTTGGTCAGCAAGAACAAACCAATCCGCATCATTGGGTAAATCCTCTTATTATAGAAAAATGATCTGATTTACAAATAAAAATCATTAAACTCAATATGAGGTGAAAGTCTTAAAATTTCAAGGAAAAATTAGTAAAACAGATGCAATTTTACAAAATCAGTGATTTCATTCATTGAGATAAATGCGCGCTGAGGCAGAAGCATTTGCTGTCGCAAATGAACCTGAAGGTGCATCGGTAAAACTACCATTGTCCGTTTGAATAATTTGACGTGCCGGTGACTTGGCAACAGCAGGGGCAGCGGCATGGTAATTGTCCGAACTGGCAATAATCCGACCACTATTAGAAGTGCTATTTGAACTGCTCGAACCCGAGACACTTAAACTACCAGCATATAGGTTGCTGTAGCGGCTAGTGACACGGCGGACATAGTCTTGAGTTTCACGAAAAGGTGGGATGCCACCATATTTTGCGACATTGCCTTCACCTGCGTTATAACCAGCTAAGGCAAGTGAGGTGTTGCCATTAAAACGTTTCAGTAGCCAAGATAAATAGCGCGCACCAGCCATAATGTTCTGATGTGGATCGTAGGCATTCGATACATTGAAGCGACGTGCTGTGGCAGGCATGAGTTGCATTAAACCTTGCGCACCGACTGGTGAGCGTGCATTGGTGTTAAAACCAGATTCGGTATGCATCACCGCTTTGATCAGACCTTCGGAAACACCATGTTGGGCCGCGGCTTGTTTAATAATATTGTCAAAGGCATTTTTATTACGGCTATAGCTTGGCAACACAGACGCTTCATTTGAGCCCCAGTTACTATAACTATGGATATTACTGTCCGGATAGTAGGTTTTTTTCTCGACTTTCAGATTGCTATAGCGGCCTTGTTTATTGGTTAGTAGCGTTGTGCCGTTACTTTCACGTAATTGATAGATCGTTTGGCCGGCAAAAATGCTCGGTGCAGCTAAACTGATAGCCACACTTCCACTTAATAACAGCCCCAAAGTCCAAGTATTGTTTTTCATTTTATTGTGAAGAAAAAAATTCTGTCCCCAAACAGTTAAAATAGAGTTTATCAAAAAAAAATCAGATGAAAAGGCTTCGAGGGCTGATTTCTTCTTTACTTTGTAAAAATCAAGTCATTTTGATGATTCAATAATCAAAAAAAATATTTATTTTTTTTTAATGAGCATAACTTGACACATCTAAAGCATTGATAAGTAAGGGATAATAAATTGATCAAAAAATGATCAATTTAAATAGAAGCCTTAAAATAAGGGCAGCTCACCTTGTCAAGTCATTTAAAATCCACAAAGTTATCCACAGCTTTTGTGGACAACTGTGGAAAAGTCCAAAAGATAAGCGTTTCGCCTAAAAAATGAACTCGACCGTATAAAATAATGCGCTGAGGATGACGTGATCATGACAGTATTTTTAGTTTTTTCGGAAATTACATTCTTTTGATGCGAGAAGTCTGCGAATCGGATAAAATTGCGCGGTATTTTTTTTTAGGTTTAACTCGTCTATGTTCTCGCCAGTTGAGTCCGAACAAGGATTTAATTTCAAACCAGAACTACCAACTAGCTCTGCGTATTATCGTTTATTGAAAAAGCTACGCCGTCAGGTCGGTCATGCCATTCGTGATTTTAAAATGATCGAAGAGGGCGACAAGGTGATGGTCTGTATTTCAGGCGGTAAAGACAGTTATACCTTGCTCGACATTTTGTTGCAGTTTAAGCGTATTGCACCGATTAATTTTGATGTGGTTGCGGTCAACCTTGACCAAAAACAACCGGGTTTCCCTGAAGACGTATTGCCACGTTATTTAGAAGAAAACAAAATTCCGTATTACATCTTAGAAAAAGATACCTACAGCATTACTAAACGTTTAACCCCAGAAGGTAAAACGTATTGTGCAGTATGCTCACGTTTACGTCGTGGTTCGTTATACGGCTTTGCTCAAGAAATTGGGGCGACGAAAGTGGCTTTAGGTCATCATCGTGATGATATTTTGGCGACGTTCTTCTTGAACTTGTTCCATGGCGGTAGCTTAAAAGCCATGCCACCGAAATTATTGTCTTCTGATAAAAAGAACATTTTGATTCGTCCACTGGCTTATGTGGAAGAAAAAGACATTATTAAGTATGCAGAAATGCGTAAGTTCCCAATTATCCCATGTAACTTGTGTGGTTCTCAGGAAAACTTACAACGTGCGATGTTAAATGACATGCTGCGTACTTGGGATAAAGAATTTCCAAAACGTTTACACAGTATTTTTGGTGCGTTGCAAAATGTATCACCTTCACAACTGGCAGACCGTGAGTTATTCGACTTTGAAGCCCTAGATGAACAACGCGAATTTGACTTTAAAAATAGCGAAAGTTGTTCAACTGAAGAAGGTGATTCAGAAAGCAAACGCATTAATATGGTGAACTTAGGGTTTATGGCAGATTAAGCCGAAAACCTTATCATGCAAAAGGCATTCTACGGAATGCCTTTTTTATGCTTATGATTTTTCTCATTTTGTTATTAAACAGTTAAATATTGAACGGTGCGTACAAAAAACTTTAGCCTTTTCACAAATGATCATGCTATAACAAACCTCAAGCAAAATATGCTTGTACTGATGTTGTCCGGAACGGCAACACACACGAACAAAATAAATTGAGGAAAGATCATGCCTGCTTTTTTAACTGATGATTGGTTTTCAACTGTAGAAACTCTGACAGCTCAAGCTGGTGATTTAAACTTACCACCTGCATTGGCTAATCTTGCAATTAACCTTGTGGTTGCTGACGCTGCAGGCAATACTGAATTGTCATTAGACGGTGGTGCAATTAAAAAAGGTTTATCTTCAAACGCGAAAACAACGTTGAACATGGATGCTGAAACTTTACGTAAAGTATTCCTTGAGTTTGATATGGCTGCAGCGATGCAAGCGTTTATGACGGGCAAAATAAAAGTACAAGGTGATATGTCACAATTGATGGCATTGCAAACAGCAAAACCAAGTGCTGAGCAAAAAGATTTGTTCAAAAAAGTACTTGAGCAAACTGCTTAAGTCTAAAACGAAAAAAGCTTACCCGAAGGTAAGCTTTTTTTTGTGCGCTCACATGTAAATGTTAGGTGGACGCATATTAGATATTCACCAGTTGTGGTGTGGTTTTAATATGTTCCAAATACGCACGAATACGCGTGACATATTGCACAGCTTGACGATAACGACCATTGCTGGCCTTGTTACGGTCTAGATAAGCATATAAATTCACCCACTTATTTGGGTTTTTACCCTGAGATTTAATGCGCTTTTGAATCTGACTTACAGCACCAGGACCCATGTTATAAGCCACTAAGGCATACCAATTACGATCTGGGTAGGGAATGTTGCTATAACGATTTAGCATTTGGTCATAGTACTTAGCACCGCCCTGAATGCTTTGCGTCGCATCTGTACGGTTGCTCACACCCATTGCTTTTGCTGTACTGTTGGTCAGCATCATAATGCCACGAACACCGGTCGGGGATACCGAGTCAGGTTTGAGGTAAGACTCTTGATAACCAATCGCTGCCAATAAATGCCAGTCTAGGTCATATTGCTTGGCCGTGTTTTTAAAACTTGCCTTATAGATTGGCATACGTTTACTTAAATCACGTTGAATCACATTCCAAGAATCTTGTTTGACTACATTACGGTTGTAGAACGAAGCCAACTGTCCAATTGCGCCATTTTGTTTGGCACGGCAAATAAAGCCACTCGCGGTTTGGCTGAGTGGATCATCTGCATTTTTAAATACCCAGTTCAAGTTGCTGTTTAAACCATTTTTTTTCAAAGAAACGGTATCACCACAACTGGCTGAAAATGAAGTCAAGTGTTTGGCTTCAATAGTACTCATTTCGGCAGTGGTCATAGCAAAATTGGCTTGACCTTTGGCAACCATTTTTAAAGCAGTGGCATTGTCATTCACTGTTTTAAAATCTAATTGGACATTTAAACTTTCTGCATAGTTACGTGCAAGGTCGTAACCAAAACCATGTCGATGTTTACCATCCTGAAAAACAATGTCAGGATTGGCAACGGCAACAACAGTGAGTTTATTACTGTTGACGACAGCATCATATTGATGAGCTGTTTTGCTGGCATTAATACTGTGAAAAGGAATTAAGACAGTACTAAGTGCAAGCGCTTTAAATGGGAGAGAGTTAAAAGAGTTAAGGCAAAGCCTCGACCCAGAAGTTGAACTACTGTGCATGTTGTCTCCGCTACAAGTAATTTATGCCCTAAAAAGCAAAGGCAAACACGCCTCAGACTTTCTCAAGTTTGATAAATTCAATAAGGGTTGGGCAGTCATGACGTCATTCAAAAATGACTAGGGGTTTTCGGGAAATGTGTAGAAAATCTACACTGGATAAAAATTAAACAAGCCTAAAAGATGTGCGCATAATAATAAGCAAAAAAATACTTGTCAAATTTTGTACGAAAAAATATTAAAATATGTAACATAAATAATTGATTTTGTTTACGAATAAATTTTATATACTTTGCCTGTGTAGAAATGGAGGATAAAATAGGCATGTTTTGTAAAAATCAGCGCTTGCTCAAGGCCGAAAAATCATCATGAAATCTAACTTAATTACCCGTGGTGGACACGATTTATTGGTCGCTGAACTTCAACATTTATGGCATGAAGAACGACCTGAAATTACCAAAAAAGTGAACTGGGCGGCCAGTCTTGGCGACCGTTCGGAAAACGCGGATTATCAATATAATAAGCAATTATTACGCAAAATTGACCGACGTGTACGCTACTTGGGAAAACGTTTGGAAGAGCTACGTATTATCGATTATTCACCCGAACAAAAAGGGAAAGTCTATTTTGGGGCGTGGGTCGATATTGAAAATGAAGACGGTGAACAAAAAACGCTAAGGATCGTGGGGGGGGATGAAATTTATGATCATCATCCGCAGCATATCTCGATTGATTCACCTATGGCTCGAGCACTCCTGTCCAAGCAAGTGGATGATGAGGTCGAAGTGCTGACCCCGCTGGGAAAAAAATGTTGGTATATCAATTCAATTCGTTATGAAATGGGCGAAAGTACTGAAAAATAACAATCTGCTCTTAATTTGTTCAATTAGACGTGTTTTTTACAAAATAATTTGCCATTGCTGAAATTTATTTATATGATGGCGGCCATGGAAGCGTGGCAGAGCGGTTTAATGCACCGGTCTTGAAAACCGACGAGGGCGCGAGTCCTCCGTGAGTTCGAATCTCACCGCTTCCGCCAAATTCAAAAACCCTGATGTTTTTAACATCAGGGTTTTTTTATGTGCGTAAATTTAGGCAATGCAATTTGCCTTGATCTCAATTCAATACATATTGATTGAGCATCTATTTTTCAGCTCGAAGCCAAAATTTTACAATCGCCTAAATTTTGTATGAACGATTAGCCAAGTGTTCAAAATAAGGCAAAATAATTTGCCAATCTGAATTTTTATTTATATGATAGCGGCCATGGAAGCGTGGCAGAGCGGTTTAATGCACCGGTCTTGAAAACCGACGAGGGCGCGAGTCCTCCGTGAGTTCGAATCTCACCGCTTCCGCCATATTCAAAAAACCCCAATGTTTTACATTGGGGTTTTTTTTTGCCTAAAATTTTTGAATTATTTTTTCGACAGGCGAAGCTGATATACAGCATGGATATGACATGCTATTAATTATTCACAATAAACAGAAAACAAGATCAATCGATTTGGAAAAGGAATTCACCCATGCAAAAATCAGAGCTTATTCATGAACTGGAATGGCAAGCGCGTTGTCAATTGGCGGCACTGTATCGCTTGGTGGCTTATTATAAAATGACCGACTTAATTGATACCCATATCAGCCTGCGTTTAAGTCATGAACCTGAGCATTTTCTGATTAATCGCTATGGTGTGACCTTTGACAAAATGACGGCTTCGGATTTGGTCAAAATTGATCATGAAGGTAAAATTGTTGAAACCTATGATGCGGGGAAGATGGTGAATGTCGCAGGTTTTGTGATTCATTCTGCCTTACATCATGCACGTACAAATATTAATTGCGTGATTCATACGCATACTGCCGATGGCGTGGCAGTTTCTGCGCAGGAACATGGTTTATTGCCAATTTCGCAACATGCGTTAAAGTTCTATCAGAACATTGCTTATCATGAATATGAGGGCATAGCCTTTTCAACTGAAGAGCGTGAAAGGTTGGTGCAGGATATGGGTGATTATCGCTGCATGATTTTACGCAATCACGGTTTGCTTGCGACTGGGGATAGTGTGGCACGGGTATTTCATGAAATTTACTTTTTAGAACGAGCTTGTCAAATTCAAGTAAAAGCATTGTCGAGTGCTACATTGCATTATCCAAGTCCGAAGGTTTGTGAACATACGTTGCAGCAGTTTGAAAATCCGATGGCCGAGCCCATTATTCAAGCGGCTTGGCAGGCGGCCTTGTCTTTAATTGAAGATCAGCGGTCAGATTATTGTCGCTAATATAATTTTCAATCATCAAGATTGTAGATTGAAGGCACTGTGCCTTATGTGCAGAGGAATAGTCATGGCTTGGGCAACGCGTTATCATGTTTATAGTGGAACTATGAGATGAACTATGAAAATCGTTGCAGATGAAAATCTGGCATTTACTGAGTATTTTTTTGCCGAATTTGGTGAAATAAAGCAAGCAGCAGGTCGAACACTGACCCATGAAGATGTCAAAGAAGCCGATGCATTATTGGTGCGATCGGTGACTCAGGTAAATGCAGACTTAATTCAACAGACCGCACTCAAATTTGTCGGTAGTGCTACGATTGGAACAGATCATTTAGATATTACTGCTTTAGAAAAGCAGGGGATTGCTTGGTCAAATGCCGCAGGTTGTAATGCACAAGCGGTTGCTGAATATGTGATTACGGCATTGCTTTATGTTAAACCTGAATTGTTGAATGCAAATGAAAAATTTACCTTGGGCATTGTTGGTTTAGGTAATGTTGGTTCACGTTTAGCCGTCATGGCAGAATTATTCGGTTGGAATGTCATTGGCTATGATCCATTTGTGCAATCTGATCAGGTGAAACAAGTTGAATTTGCAGAACTGTTAAAAAGTGCAGATGCGATTAGTATTCATGTGCCACTGACCAAAGAGGGTGAACATCCAACCTATCATTTAATCAATGCTGCTGCGCTTGCTGCTATGAAGCCAACTGCGATCTTGATTAATTCCGCGCGTGGGCCAGTGGTCGAAGAAGCTGCCTTAATTGCCGATATTCAACAGACACAGCGTAAAGTGGTCTTAGACGTTTTTGAGCATGAGCCAGAGATTTCAGCAGCGTTGTTAGATTTAATTTACGTGGTGACACCACATATTGCGGGCTATAGCTTGGAAGGTAAAGCACGTGGCACACAGATGATCTATGAAGCATTTTGTCAAACTTTCAAGCAACCGATAAATAAAGCTTTTGAAAGTCAGTTGCCCGTCTGTGAGCAGTATTTTACGGGTGCTGACTTTAAGACGGTATTACAGCGTTATTTAAAAGATATTTATGACATCGCTCGTGATGATGCCAACTTACGTGCTTGCCTAAAAGACGGCAAGGTGGATCAAAAAGCCTTTGATTATTTACGTAAAACCTATCCTTTACGCCGTGAATGGGCTGCACATGGAGGCCCAGCAGCATGAGTCAAATGAACTTTCAACCGAGTTGTGAACTCACTGCACTTCGTGCACGTGCCACGATGTATGCTCAAATTCGCCAGTTTTTTGCGGCACGTGATGTACTAGAAGTGGAAACACCTGTGCTTTCTCAAGCCGGTGTCACCGATGTGCATTTAGCATCGGTACAGGCTCAGCGCCATGTGAATGGTCAAAAGCAAACGCATTATTTGCAAACTTCACCTGAATTTGCCATGAAACGTCTGTTGGCAAGTGGCAGTGGATCTATTTACCAAATCTGTAAAGTTTTCCGTGATGATGAACATGGACGTAAACACAACAGTGAATTCACCATGTTGGAATGGTACCGTCCGGGTTTTAGCTTAAAAGACTTGATGTTTGAAGTGACGGACTTATTGAATGAAACTTTGAAACAGCGCTTTGGTGAAGTTCGTCCAACTATTTTGAGCTATAAGCATGCCTTTATGGATCGTTTGGATTTGAACCCGTTACAAGCTTCTTTACAAGATCTGAAAGATTGCTGTCGTCGTGTAGGGCTAAGCTTAGATCTGGGTGAAGACCGTTTAGGCTATATCGATTTATTGTTCTCGCATTATGTTGAGCCGAGCCTCGGTTTTGATACGCCAGTGTTCCTTACAGATTTTCCACCGGAAATGGCTTCTTTGGCGAAAACCCGTGTGGACGAAGATGGTGAATTGGTTGCAGCACGATTTGAGCTATATATCGAAGGTTTAGAGTTAGCAAATGCTTATGATGAACTGATTGATGCAGACGTTTTACGCCGTCGTTTTGAGGCGGATAATGCAGAGCGCGCTAAACTTGGCTTGCATGTGATGCCGATTGATGAATATTTGCTTGCTGCATTACCGTATATGAGTGAGTGTGCAGGTATAGCCTTAGGCATTGATCGATTGCTAATGGTGGCAACGAATCAGTTAAAACTTGAAAAAGTCATTAGTTTCCCAGCTGATATTTCTTAAAAAATGTCTTGATCGGCTGATGGTAAAATTGGCCGATCAATTTAAATATTTAGTAAAACCCAAACTATAGGCTTCAAACCCTAAATTTTGATAAAAAGCATGTGCGGCATAGCGTTCAGGACGATTACCACTGTTGAGTAAAATACGTTTTAGACCTTGTCGCCGAGCGCTTTGCTCAATGGCTTGCATGAAGCGTCGCCCTAAACCTTGACCGCGATAACTGGCATCAATGACAAAAGCCTGACTCCGAATAAATTCTTCCTCAAACTCCCAACTGTATTGTTGGATAAAACCTGCATAACCAATGACGCGGTCATCAGCCGTCATCACCACGGTTTGATAATGCTTATCCAAATGAATCAACTGCCATTGCTGTTGGAGTCGCTCTAGTGGTATTTCATAACCCAATTGGAGTGTGAGTTGATGAATGTCGAGGAGATCTTCTTTGAGTTGTAACGGACGAATTTGGGGATGCATATTGTCAGCTCGATGGTTTTCCTTAGAGCATAGATAAAAGTGCATAAAGGTGAATGCTGAAATTTTTCAAAGCTTATCTATATTTGAAAGGGTAAGGTGTTCTATTGCAGAAGTTAAATTTTTAAAAAATAGAAAAGGAAAATTAAAAAAGCACCCGAAGGTGCTCTAATTAAGCTTCAACTGCATATTGACTTGTTTTAAGTGCGGCAATGGCTTGGATACGTCGTTCAATCAGCATTTCACCAATATCCGGCCCTGATACATCAGGTGGAAGATCGGCAGCCTTAATATTACGAACCACCTGCATGGCATCTAAAACGTATTGAGCTTGCGGATAGGCACGATCCTCTAAACCTAAGCGACCACGTGAATCACATTCACAGGCTTGTACAAAGGCCTCTACGCGTTCAGGACGGCGTAGTACATCCATACGTTGTAACAGACGCCATAATGTCCCCGGTTTTAAACTCAAGGCTTGATGGCATTTTAAATGCTCTTTACATACTGAAATGGCCAATTGCTTGGTATTGGTGGGTACACGCATACGGTCACAGACTTCGGTAACCGGTTTTACCCCACGTTCTTCATGCATGATATGGCGTGGTAACTCATCTACTGGAGTGAGTGCTTTGCCCAAGTCGTGTACCAGTACAGCAAAACGAACATCCAAAGAATAATTGGCACGACAGGCTTGCTGCAATGACATCATGGTATGAATACCACAGTCTATTTCAGGATGATATTCAGGACGCTGTGGAATACCGTATAACGCATCAATTTCAGGGAATAAGACTTTTAAAGCGCCACAGGCTCTTAAGACTTCAAAATATTCATCTGCATGGTCTTCCATTAATGCACGGGATGTTTCCTTCCATACGCGTTCAGGTGTGAGGGCTTCAAGCTCGCCAGATTTGGCAAGCTCTTGCATCAGCGCAAGTGTTTCTTCAGCCACTTTAAAACCTAAAGCTTTATAACGTGCTGCAAAACGTGCAATCCGCAGAACTCGCAAAGGATCTTCGACGAAGGCATCAGACACATGGCGAAGGATGCGTCGCTCTAAATCTTGTTGACCATGGTAGGGATCATAAATTTGGCCAGCATCATCCATGGCAATCGCATTGATCGTGAGGTCACGTCGAATGAGATCTTGTTCGAGTGTGACATTGACGTCGGTATAAAATTCAAAGCCATGATACCCATGTCCAGACTTACGTTCTGTACGGGCTAAGGCATATTCGTCTTTGGTCTCTGGATGAAGAAAAACAGGGAAATCTTTACCCACAGGTTGATAACCTTGAGCAAGTAATTGTTCCGGCGTTGCACCGACAACGACATAATCTTTTTCGTGATAGGGGTGCCCGAGCAAGTGATCTCGAACTGCACCGCCTACTAAATAAACTTGCATGAAAAAACCTCTATTCTTAGAGCAATCATGCTACAGAACAGAGGTTTTCTCAAGTCACAAAGTGTGTTCAGGTCAACTAAATTAGAGTGCTAATTTTTCGTTTTCTTGAATCTCTGCAACAGTCAATGCAGTCATATTCACTAAACGGCGAGTTGTCGCTGTTGGCGTTAAAATATGAACGGGTTTTGCAGCACCCAAAAGAATTGGGCCAATCGTCACGTTACTACCTGAAGTTGATTTCAACAAGTTGAACGAAATGTTCGCTGCATCCAGATTAGGCATAATCAGCAAGTTCGCAGAACCTTTAAAACGTGAGTTCGGGTATGCGAAATGACGAATATTTTCATCCAATGCGGCATCACCATGCATTTCACCTTCAACCTCAAGTTCAGGTGCAATTTCTGACAAAATATCATAAACCTTACGCATTTTTTGAGCGCTAGGATCATTTTGGTCAGAACCGAAACTTGAGTGAGAAAGCAATGCTACACGCGGCGTAATACCAAAACGGCGGACTTCTTCAGCCGCTAAAATAGTCATTTCAGCAAGCTGTTCAGCTGTTGGGTTACGGTTAATGTAAGTGTCGGCAATAAACAAGTTACGATCTTCAAGCATTAATGCATTCAGCGTGAAGAAGTTATTACGGCCTTCTTTTAGCCCAATCACATTGCTGACGAAGTCTAAGTGAATGTCATAGCTAGAATAAGTACCACATAGCATACCGTCAGCCACACCATGACGAACCAGCATTGCAGCGATCAGGGTAGAGCGACGACGTGCTTCACGCTGAGCGTATTCAGGTGTTACACCTTTACGTTGCATGATGCTGTAGTAATCGTCAGCAAACTTATCGTATTCAGGGTTTTTCTCTTGATCGACGATAGTGATGTTCACGCCATCTTCAAGACGTAGACCTAATTTTTTGATGTTTGCTTCAATGACTGCAGGACGGCCTACAAGAATTGGTTTTGCTAAACCTTCATCAACTGCAATTTGTACTGCGCGAAGTACACGTAAATCTTCACCTTCAGCATAGGCAATGCGTTTTGGATCAGTTTTTGCTTGCGCAAAAATTGGTTTCATCATAAACGCAGAGTTATAAACAAACTCAGACAAACGTTGACGATACGCAGAGAAGTCTTGAATCGGACGAGTTGCAACACCTGAATCCATCGCTGCTTGTGCAATTGCAGGTGCAATTTCAAGAATCAAACGTTGATCTAATGGGCGCGGAATGAGGTAATCACGACCAAATGAAGCAGATTTTTCACCATACGATGCAGCATCAGCTTCGACATGCGCCATGCGAGCAATCGCATGTACACAAGCAATCTTCATCTCTTCATTAATCGTAGTTGCGCCAACATCTAGTGCACCACGGAAGATATAAGGGAAGCAAAGGGCATTGTTTACTTGGTTTGGATAGTCTGAACGACCAGTTGCCATAATCACGTCTGGACGTGCTTCATGTGCATGTTCAGGAAGAATTTCAGGGTCTGGGTTAGCAAGGGCAAAGATAATTGGATCTTTCGCCATGACTTTAACCATTTCTTTGGTCAAAATACCTGCTGCAGAAAGACCGAGGAACATGTCCGCACCTTCCATTACATCAGCAAGCTGAGAGCCTTCGATGTCTTGAACGTATGCCTTTTTCGACTCATCCAAGCCTTCACGTTTAGTCGTCAATAAACCGCGTGAATCTGCCACAACGATGTTTTCTTTTTTCACGCCAAGTGCGCAAAGTAAGTTCAAACATGAAAGGGCAGCAGCACCTGCGCCAGAAGCGACAATTTTGATTTCTTCAATTTTTTTGCCATTGAGTTGAAGTGCATTCAGTAATGCAGAACCCACAATGATCGATGTACCGTGTTGGTCATCATGGAACACAGGAATATTCATGCGTTCACGAAGTTTTTGCTCGATGTAGAAACACTCTGGGGCCTTGATGTCTTCAAGGTTGATACCACCGAAAGTTGGTTCTAATGCTGCAACGATATCTACGATTTTGTCTGGATCGTTTTCAGCAATTTCAATGTCAAAAACATCAACACCAGCGAATTTTTTGAATAGAACGCCTTTACCTTCCATAACAGGTTTTGACGCTAGAGGACCAATGTTACCTAAGCCCAGTACGGCTGTACCGTTACTGACTACAGCAACAAGATTACCGCGCGCTGTGTAAAGTGCAGCAGTAGATGGGTCGCGTTCAATTTCTAAACAAGGTGCAGCGACACCTGGCGAGTATGCGAGGGCTAAATCGTGTTGGTTGACCAATTGTTTGCTTGGTGTAACGCTGATTTTCCCCGGAGTTGGAAATTCGTGATAATACAAAGCCTGCTGTTTTAAAGATTGATCGTCCATCTGTATCTCGATTGTGTTTTGTTTATCCAATATAAAGCTGAAATGCTTGCTTTATCCGCTTGAATATAACATTAGTTGCACAGTTGGGACAGTCGAAGTCGCGTCTTTTTCAGACAATCTTATAGCTCAGGCATAGTGACTTATATTAAGTAAGTATAAGCAGGCGAAGAGATATTATTTTCAAGGAACACGGTTGCCTCTTCTTGTGGCAGTGGCTTAGAGAAAAAATAGCCTTGAGCAATGTCACATTCTAAGTCTTGTAGATACTGTAACTGCTGTTCAGTTTCAATCCCTTCAGCGACTACCGTCATGCCCATCGCTTTACCCATGGCAATCATGGCACTAACGATGGCCAATTGTTTATTTTCATCAATTTTAGAGATAAAACTGCGGTCTATTTTTAAGATATCAATTGGAAAATCAGCTAGATAGGATAGAGAAGAATAGCCCGTACCAAAGTCATCAAGTGAAATATTGATTTTACGTTTTTTGATTTCGTTTAACAGTTCACGTACTGAATCTAGATTTTCGACCAAAGAAGATTCAGTAATTTCCAGTTCCAGACTAGCACCATCAATTTGATTGGCATCAATCGCTTCATCAAGATCATTTAACAATTGTCCGCGGCGCAGTTGCTGCGCGACAATATTGACAGATACACAAATATTTTGATAACCCAAATTGTTCCAAAAACGAATTTGCTGTGCGGTTTTTTGCAGGACAAAACGCCCGATATCCGAAATTAAACTGGTTTGTTCTGCTAGAGGAATAAATAAGCCTGGTGGTATTAAGCCTTTTTCAGGGTGATTCCAACGCACCAAGGCTTCAAAACCATAAATATTTTTATCACGGAAATTAATCTTCGGTTGGTAATACACCACCAACTCATTATTTTGAATGGCTTTACGCAAGTCGCGTTCCAAGAAGATCCCCTGCTCTAATAATGCGGTATTTTCATTGGAATAATAACGAGTGGTGTTGCCACCTAAATTTTTTGCTTCGCTCAGCGCTTGTTCTGCACAATTATTCAGATAATCCAACTGACGACCATGCTCAGGGTAGAACGCGACACCCATCGATAAAGTGATAACATGATCTTGGCCAAAAATATTAAATGGAATGCTAAAGGCTTTATTGATGCGTTCACAATGCTCTTGCACAGAAGGGCGAATGTGTGAAATTTCATACACTATCGCAAAATCATCGCCATTTAAGTGTGCTACAAACAGAGCTTCGGCATTGGTTAGACGTAAACGCTGTGCGACTTGGCGTAACAGTTCGTCACCACCATTGTTGCTGAGATATTCATTTAATGGACGGAAACGGTCGATGTTTAAACGAATAACGGCCAACTGTTTAATCGAATCTTGCTGTGAAACTAAATATTGATGCAGTTGATAGTTGTAATAAAAACGGTTAGGTAAATCTGTTAAGGTGTCATAGTTTTCTAAATAAGATAAACGTTGTTCTTGCAATTTACGTTCGGTTAAGTCTGAAACAATCCCGATATAATGGGTGACGCGGTTTTGATCATCGGTAATGGCATTAATATGCATCCACAGTGTCAGTTCTTTACCTGAAAGAAATTTTTCGTGTAATTCACCATCGTATTCACCAATTTTCAGCACTTGTTTAATGATCGAGTAGTGCATACTGCGTTGAATTGATTTGTAATTTGCTGTGATATCAAATAGATGTTTGCCAATAATTTGGTCGTAGTTAAATCCAGTTAATTGTTCGTAAAACGGATTGACTTCGATATAGCACAGCTCTTCATTTAAAATGAAAATCCCTTCAGCGGCTTGTTCGAGTACGCTGGCTGCAAGTTTTAAACGTTCTTGAGACGTCCGTTCTTGATGGATATCACGACGAATACCGACCATGCGCAATGGCTTACGATTATCTGGATCGCGTTGAATGACCCGTCCAATATCATGTACCCAACTCCATTTTCCTTGACTGTTTTGAATCCGATAGGTGGCCTCATAACGGTCTTTAAATCCACGTAGATGTTGAATCATTGCCGACTTAAAATGAGGGATATCATCAGGATGGATCACATGTTGTAACTGTTGCTGATGCTCTTTCGAATGTCTAAGGGTTTTTTCTTGCTTATAGTTGGTGACCACGATTTTACGATCTTTGATATTCCAATCCCAAGGGCGTAAACCGGCGATTTCATGTGCAAGGACTAAATTGGCTTGTTGGTTTTCTAAATCCTTGTTCATTTGCTCAATGTCGAAGGTCCGCTCTTTGACTTTCTGTTCAAGTATTTGGTTACCTAGCTGTAGTTGTAATTCGATGTCACGTGATTTGTTGACTTCATCTTGGAGCTGCTGACACAGTTCATCAGTCCATTTGACTTGTTGCTTGGCACTATCGACCAGTAGGTTATTTTTAGCATGTAAAGTCGATACACGACGATGAATTCGATATGACGTCATGGCGCACATTAGAATCACAATGAGCCCAAAATTAATACTCAGGCTAAATAAGTGATTTGAACCATCTAAGAAAAAGAACTGTGCAATCAGATAAGGCACGATAGACGGGATAAATGCCAAACAAAAATAATTGAGTTTTTGCGTTAAATAGGTCAAACCAAAGGTTTGTGTCACGATCAAGAGTAGGGCGGAGAGCGTTAAGGCCTGAATCGGTTCAAAGCTTTGATTGGTCGCAGGTAAATAGTAAAAAATTAAAAAGATACCGCTCGCAATCAGCGTGCCGACTGAAAAACACTGAAACTGTAGCCAACGATGCGCAATCATCAGTGAATATTGTTCAGGTTTAAAATAAACGGTGCTAATCAGCCAACATAAACTGACAAAAACTTCGGTAAAAATAAACCAAATATTGAAATATAAAGATGGCGATTTATAAAAAATTTGATATATCGAAAAAATATATAAGCAAATAATCAGAATACTGACTAAAAAATAGCGGCTATGGCGAATCGTGTTCGCAATTTGAGCAGTATGATTGTACTGCTTGATATATTCATCTTGTTTATACGTCATGAATATAAAAACCCTGCCTTAACCAAATTTAGATCGTTGTATTTGTATTGTTCCTGAGAGTATTTGTTTATTCTTAGTAACAAATCATTTGTTTTTATTGACTCTAGGGTAATTGCGTTACAAATAAAAAGCAATATCGAGGATGTCATCATTGATGCTTTCAGATGAACTATCGAGTAAAAATTAAATAAATTTATAATTTAAAATTGAAAGTGCAACTACAGGTGCAGTTTCTGTGCGAAGGACACGTTCACCGATACACCAGTTCACAAAACCTTTCTCATTTGCTGCGCTGATCTCGGCTTCGCTCAAGCCACCTTCAGGGCCTATCAGTAAGGCAAATTGTGGGTCAGCATCAGCTAATACATCAACTTCATCTTTATTGGGTGCGAGTACCAACTTGGTAGTCGGAAGATTACTCTCCAGCCATTTTTCAAGGGAAAGGGGCGCAAGTACTTTAGGGACAATGTTGAGACCACATTGTTCACATGCAGCAATGGCAATACCTTGCCAATGGTCGAGTTTCTTTTGATCACGATCGTACTTCAAACGCATTTCACAACGTTCTGAAATGAGTAGTTGAATTTTAGAAACACCGAGTTCCACAGCTTTTTGAATCGCATAATCCATGCGGTCGCCTTTGCTCATCACTTGACCCAAGAGCGCCGTAAAATGTGGTGTGCGATTGCTTGGATTGAATTGCAATACTTGGACGGCAGCCGACTTTTTAGCGACTTCAACCAATTTAACATGATATTCGCCACCTTGCCCATTGAACAAAGTGGCAGTTTCGCCCACTTGAGCACGTAAAACTTTTACCCAGTGATGAAATACTGTTTCCGTTAATTCAACAGTCGTATTAACAGTTAAATCAGCTTCAATATAAAAACGTGGCATTAAAGTTTTACTCTCAAAAAGGTCGAAATGTCTTATGCAAGACCGAGGTCTTTCACAAGTTGACGTGTAGGGTCAGTGGTATTCATGGTATAGAAGTGCAAGCTTGGCGCACCACCAGCAATCAGACGTTCGCAAAGTTTCACAATCACTTCATGACCAAAGGCTTTGATTGACGCTGTGTCATCGCCATAAGTCGCAAGCTGTTTACGAATCCAGCGAGGAATTTCTGCACCTGTACCATCAGCAAAGCGAATTAAATTACTTGCATTGGTAATAGGCATGATGCCTGGAGCGACAGGAATGTTCACGCCTTCTTTTTGAATGCGTTCTACAAAGTAGAAGTATGCATCTGGATTGAAGAAGAACTGTGTGAGTGCTGCGTTAGCGCCCGCATTGGCTTTATCACAGAAACGTTTGATGTCGAGGTCAAAGCTGTCTGCTTGAGGATGCATTTCTGGGTAAGCTGCAACTTCAATTTTGAAGTGATCGCCAGTGTGCTCACGGATGAAACGCACAAGATCTGTTGCATAAGGCAATTCGCCCAAGCCCACTTGACCAGACGGCAAGTCGCCGCGCAGCGCAACAATACGGTCAATGCCTTGCGATTTATACAAATCTAGCAATTCAGCAATACGTTCTTTGCTGTCACCAATACAAGACAGGTGAGGGGCAACCGGTGTGCCTTTACCGTTGAAGTCGTTCAATGTAGACAAAGTACGTTCACGGGTAGAACCGCCTGCACCGTATGTTACAGAGAAAAATTCAGGATTTAATAATTGTAGTTCTTGGTGTACAACTTTAAGTTTTTCCGCGCCCGCATCAGTTTTGGTCGGGAAGAACTCAAAGGAAATAGGAATCTGTTTTGACATGTTCAAATCCTTTTTTTATAAATACTTTTATTTAAAAAAATCCCCTCATCCTAACCTTCTCCCAGAGGGAGAAGGGACTTCCATTATGAAAGTAATAGTTATTTGGAGTTAACAACAAATTTGCTTTCACAATGAAGAGTTCCCTCTCTTGCGCTGAGCTTCAAAGCAGTGCTTGAAGCACGCTCAGGAGAGGGTTAGGGAGAGGTATTTATAAAACTTAGTATTTATAAGCCTCAGCTTTGAACGGGCCTTCAACTTGAACACCGAGGTAATCCGCTTGTTCTTGAGTCAAAGTCGTCAATACGCCACCGAAACCTGCAACCATTGCAGCAGCAACTTCTTCGTCTAATTTCTTAGGAATAAGTTCTACGCGGATCGCCGCTTGTTTTTGATCTTCAGGAAGATCAGCAAATTTTTCAGCGAATAGGTGCATTTGCCCCAATACTTGGTTAGCAAAAGAACCATCCATAATACGCGATGGGTGACCAGTTGCGTTACCAAGGTTCACCAAACGACCTTCAGAAAGAAGGATTAAGTAATCGTTTTCATTTTCGGTACGATACACTTGGTGAACTTGTGGCTTCACTTCAACCCACTTGTAACCGCGTAGGTAGTTTGTATCGATTTCAGTGTCGAAGTGACCGATGTTACAAACTACAGCGCCAGCTTTTAATGAATCAAGCATTGCTGCGTCACATACGTGGTAGTTACCAGTCGTTGTTACGATCAAGTCAGTATTTTGAAGAAGGTCAAGGTTGATGTCTTCTTTCTTGCCAGTTTGAATGCCATTTTTATACGGAGCAACAACTTCGAAACCGTCCATGCATGCTTGCATTGCGCAGATTGGGTCAACTTCAGTTACACGTACAATCATGCCTTCTTGACGAAGTGATTGAGCAGAACCTTTACCTACGTCGCCATAACCGATTACAAGCGCACGACGACCAGATAAAAGCATATCTGTACCACGTTTGATTGCATCGTTTAATGAGTGGCGGCAGCCGTATTTATTGTCATTTTTAGACTTGGTTACAGAGTCATTTACGTTAATCGCTGGAACTTTTAAAGTACCGTCGCGGTGCATTTCGTAAAGACGTTGAACACCTGTAGTGGTTTCTTCTGTAATACCGTGGATTTTAGCAATCACTTCAGGATATTTTTCGTGAACAAGCGCAGTTAAGTCACCGCCATCATCCAGAATCATGTTGGCATCCCAAGGTGTACCGTTCACATTGATTTGCTGTTCAAGACACCACATGTATTCTTCTTCAGTTTCGCCTTTCCAAGCAAATACAGGAATACCTGCAGCAGCGATTGCAGCAGCAGCGTGGTCTTGAGTAGAGAAGATGTTGCATGAAGTCCAGCGTACTTCTGCGCCCAATTCAACTAGAGTTTCAATTAAAACTGCAGTTTGAATGGTCATGTGGATACAGCCAAGGATTTTCGCACCAGCAAGCGGTTTAGCCGCTGCATAGCGTTTGCGAAGACCCATTAGGGCTGGCATTTCTGCTTCTGCAAGTTTGATTTCTTTACGGCCGTAGTCAGCTAGTGAAATATCGGCAACTTTATAATCTGTAAATGAAGCATTAACCGCGTTCATCACGATCTCCTTAATAAAAACAATTGATCATTCAGTTCGCGGATGCCGTTGTTGATTGGAACGAGTGTCCAACCGAATCGTCGAGCCTAGCGATCTTATATTTAGTGCCTATAAGAAAGTCGCAGCATCCCTCGACTAGCGGAGTATTGTACTTGGAAATAGAGTGAGTTCCAATCAAAAATTGGTTAATATGTAGATGAATAATCTGATAATAAAAAGATAATAACGTACATATCATGAATATATTAAAATTTAATATTTTCCTAGTTTTACTCGTATCTTCACAAGCTGTCTCAGCAAGGCGAGGCGACTTTTCACCACAAGATATTTTTTTTCTGCCTTTAATTTTGATTGGGGTTTTATCCTTATTTAAATTTTCAGGCTTTATTGAAAATTATACGAAAGGCTTAAATTTAACCCTTAGAGTAGTCATAAAAGCAGTGAGTTTTATTATTTTGATTGGCATCATTGCCCTTATAATTATCGGGATAGGGCTAATTTCTGAGTATATTCCTGAAAAATGGTCGATGATATTCTAGTGCAATTTTAAATATAAAAAATTGGAAGCTAATAATGAAAAAATTAACTGCATTCATATGCTTGTGTTTTTCAGCACTAACATATGCCAACGATTCAACAGGCTATGTGGCAACGGGAGGGGTGCAGTACCTGAAAAATAAAGACATTCAAATGTTCAGTGAAGACCTGTTTATCAGTAAAAAAATGATCAAGGTCGATTATCAGTTTAAAAATCTGAGCAATCAAGATGTGATTGAAACGGTCTTATTTCCGTTGCCAAAAGTTAAAAACTTCTTTGAATCAGATTTTGCCAATACAGAAAAGTTGCTCAAACGTTTTAAAGTTCAAGTGAATGGAAAAACGATTCAGCCTGAAATGCATGTGCGCACTTTTATTCAAAAAGATGAAAAAACAGCCCCGATTGATATGACGGAGAGTTTTAAGCAATGCGGGTTTACGGAAAAAGACATGCTGAATCCGTGGAGCAGGCAAGATGATGAATATGAAACTTTCGAGGAAAAACTCAGAAACTGTAAAAATGCAGCTTTGCAAAAAGTTTTGCCCAAAGATCCGAGTGAAGTCATTTCATGGTCATCTCAGGTAATTTACAGCTGGAAGCAAACCTTTAAAGCCAAAGCATTTACTCGCGTACAGCATCAATATGCACCGCTAGTGGGTGGCTCTGTGGCGTTATATCCAGATGAGTATAATCAACAATTTTGTATGGATAAAAACTTTAAGGCAGGACTCAGAAAGGCCAAATCACAGCATGCACCATTTCAAGCACTGGGCTATATCTTAAAAACAGGTGCCAATTGGGCAAAACCTATTCAAGATTTTAAGCTGACTATTGAGCGGGATGCTAACGAACTGGTTTCATTTTGCTGGGCAGGTAAAGTGAAGAAAATCAGCGCTACGCAGTTTCAAATGGTTGAAAAGAATTTTGTGCCCAAACAAGATTTGGACATTATTTTTGTGCATGTGAAATCAGGTCTGGATTAAAACTTGCAGGCAAAACTGCTGCGATTTGTTTATCATCGTCCATAAGCAATTTTGAGTTTTGATATATGTCGATGGAAATACCTGATGAGTTGGCAAATTTAGAAGCCAATGGCGGCATTTATGCAGTGTGGATGTTGCTGCAGCACTTAGGTATAGATGCAGACATTCAGCAGCTCATCGAAGTTTGCGCTTATGAAGCTGGCCATGGCACAACAACCATTGGTTTGGCTGTAGGACTGAAAAAGTTTGGCTTTCTAGTAAAGTTTTACACAGAGCATGATCCTGAGCTGCAAGACAGTGAAAAACGCAGCTATGCAGAAGCGGATCAATTGGAACTGCCTATATTACCTGCAATTGGCTATGCACAAATCCAGCAGGCTTTTGAACAAAATCAGTTTGTGATTGTCTATTACGACACCCTAGACGGAGTGGGGAATCATTCCTTGGTGTATGACATTGATGAGACAGAGATCAGTTTCTTTGACAGCTTTGATGCCATGCCAGCAGACGTATTTGAACAGCAGCGTGGTGCGGAAGGCATTTGCCGACAAGTCATTATTGTGGATGTAAATGATTATGTGGCGAGCTGAGCCATATTGTTGAATGAAAAAAGCCCATCATGAGATGGGCTTTATTTTTTAGAAAATAATTGGATTATTGCTCAGCCATACTGGCTTTTTCATTCCAAAAATCTGCTTTTTCTTCATCGGCGTCGATGCCTAATCCATTGGCATAAATAAAAGCCAAATCACGCATGGCCTGAACTTCACCTAATTTTGCAGATTGTTCAACCAGTTCAATGGATTTAGCGACATCTTTTTCCACCACATCGCCGCGACGGTAAAAATTGGCCAATTCTAAAATTGCAGCAGGATGGTCATGCTTCGCCGCTTGTTCTAACCAGCGGTGCGCATGTTCAAAATAGGTTTTAGATTCTTCCGGATCTTCTTCGAGCATATCTTTGGCATAGACTGCATAGCCTTCACCCAGCCAATACATTGCTTCTACATGACCTAACTGAGCTGCTTTGAGTGCCCATTCTTCTGCAAGTTCAACATGCTCATCATTTTCACTTTGCATATAAATTTCAGCCAGTTCAAATTGAGCATCTTTATTGCCTGCCATGGCACGGTTATATAAAGCAGGAGAGATCGAAAGTTCAGACATGTGTAATCCAAAAGAGCAGAATAGGCATAGCCTAATCGGTTGGCATGAAAAAAGCCAATCCGAAGATTGGCTTTCAATGTTTAGAGAAGCTTGTCTAATGAATTAAAATTTCAATAACACAGCTGACAATACAAATACGACAACCAATGCACCAATAATTTTCCAAAAATATTCAGCGATATAACTAATACATAGCCCGACAAATAAAGCCGCAATAGTCAGCGCGCCAAACCAATAACTGATGTTATTGCTCGGCGTGCCAAGAGAGAGGCAAATTATCAAGGCGATGATCAATAGCGCCCAGCCGACTAGCGTGGCTAACCGTGTTTGGCCCACACTTAGTTCTTTGCTGTAGAACTGCTTTTGATGTTTTGACATGCTGCTTGCCAAGGCAAAAAAACCTAAGCTACTCAGTGTCCAAATCAGGAGAAAGAACATCATGCTTCAACCTCCTTTGTGCCACGTGCTTTTTTAACAGGCAGCCCTTTATGCTTTTTCACTTTGTAAAATGAATAGGCAAACAAGATAGCCAAAAGCCACATTGCAAGATCAAAGGATGCAATCATCCATTGGCCATTTGCCATGGTATTCCAAAGCGGTTGACCACCAGTCATGAAGTTTACAATCGGCAGTAAGGCAAAAATTGCTGTGGCAAAAGCTAAAAGTTCTAGCCACGCTTGACGATGCGTACGGAACATCGCATAAACGAGCGTCAGTAGCCAAACAATAAAGAAACTACGAATTTCTAATTCCGAACGGTTTTCAAGTTGTGCGGGAATAAAACGGTTGGCATAGAAAAATGCTGCGCAGGCAATCGGCAAACCAATAATCGCTGCAATATTGGTCACTTCAACCGTGCGGTAGCCAAATGATTTAAAGCCTTGTTTTTGCTGTTGCGGCGCACGTTTTACACACCACAGAATGAGACCTGTAGCGACCATCAGTGTGCCTACAATCCCTGAAATAAACAGCAGCCAACGTAGTGCTAAATCTACACCGCGTGCTTCATGTAGCGTAGTGACTACATTGTAAATACCCATCGGTACAGAAGGGTGCTTTAACTTGGCACTTTCGTCAGTTAAGTCTTTGCCAGTTACGCCATCAAATTGTTTGCTTGCATAGACATTTCGATACGCGACACTTTCACCATGTAAGGCACGTAGCTCAATTTTAGCTTGGTCTGTATTCGGTGCAATGATGCTAACGGTACTAATCGGATTGTTTTTCCATTCAGTCTGAACCGCAGTCACGATTGGCGCTAAGTTGGTCAACGGCGCAGCAACGACAGGTTGCTCTTCACGTTTAGAGCGACGATCTCCTCGACCTTCACCACGGCCCTCAGCACGATTTTCGCCTTGGTTTTGCGCAGAATTGGCACGGGCTTGCTGTGGGCGTTCGCCACGTTCTTCGCGTCCTTGGGCAGATTCACGTCCTTCAGGTTTATTTTCTTGAACTAGGGCACGATTTTGTTCTTGTAAAAATTGTCCCCGGTTTTCATAAATACGCTCAATCCCCCAAGGCATGATCGTAAATAACAGCAGCAACAGGCCACTAAAGGTGATCATGATGTGGAAGGGAAGCGCAAATACTGCGGTTGCATTATGTGCATCGAGCCAAGAACGTTGTCCTTTACCTGAACGGAAGGTAAAGAAATCTTTAAAGATTTTTTTATGAGTAATCACACCACTAATGATGGCAACTAACATCAACAGTGTCGCTATCCCGACAAACCATCGCGTCCACATACGTGGCATACCATAAAGTTCGAAATGGAAACGATAGAGAAAATTACCACCACGCGTATCGCGCGGCTCAAGCACTTCACCTGTAGCACTATCAATGTAGATTTGTTTACCACCACGGCGTGCGCGAGGGTCTTCACCTTGTTCACGAACGGTAATTAATGTGGCATTTTGACGCGTATTTGGCAGCAAAATATTCCAAGCACCTGCATTCGGATGATTTTGCTGTAAATAATTCAGTGCGACTTCAGTTTGTTGGACTTGTGAACTGGCTGGAACAGATTGATGCAGCTCAGGTGTCATCCAAACATTGATTTCATTTTTAAAGAAGCTTAGGGTCCCTGTCAGGAAAATTGCATACAGCAACCAACCTAAGATTAGGCTGGCCCATGTATGCAGCCAAGACATGGACTGGCGAGGTCCCTCTACTTTTGCATCAACACGCATTTTAGCTTCCCATCATCATGTAAATGGCATACAAACACACCGCAGGGATCACAATACCTAAAGTTGCTTTGAGGGTTTTATTCACCATAAAGACCCAAATAAATGCACAGCTCCACAGGATAAATGCAATTAAAGTTGCACTCATGGCTGCACTTCCACGGTCTTCGCTAAACACATCTGCGATTACGATGGCAGATAGCATCGCGACAACATATCCGCCCACTAAAGCGAGGGCAAAGCGATAGAAAATCATCAAGCGATAGGTCAATAGAGAGGGGGTATCTTTACGCGCTTTAGGCAGCGCAGATGTGAGGGGTGTCACGAGTGCCTCAGGTGGTGAGCTATTCATAAAATACTTAAGCGCTTGGAAATTGTATTAAAGTTAATCTAAATGATAACAATTATTATTAATAATTAGAATAATGTATTCACAAATTTATTGATTTTTCAGCATGCTGAGTAGAAATTGATTTAAAAAGAGGGGAATTAAAGGCGAAAAAATAGCGACCGGAGTCGCTATTTTAGAATGCAAGAATGCTTAATTTTCTACATTATTGCTCTTGTTGAATGCCTGCAACTAACCAGTCTTGATCAGAACCCGCAGGTTTAACAAAATGCCATACTTCAGCAAATGGCTGTGGCAAACTATTTAAGTCTTCACTTACCGTACCTGTAAAACGCACACTTACAACGTATTGACCATTTTCGTTAGCAGAATCGACCACCATAGCATTTAAGTTAGAAAACTCAGCAACGTCTTCATCTTTATTCGCCATAATGTCGTTATACATAGACTGGTAAAGATCAGGCGTTAAGTAACGCTGAATTTCAGAAATGTTGCTTGCCGTATTCATCGATTGAATGTGGTTAAAACGCTGACGTGCAACACGTAAAAATGTTGCTGGCTCTGTACCATCAGGCAATTGATTGCCGCTGTTGGTATAGGCAGCACCAAAAGGCGCGTTCGTTGCTGCAGCTGCACCAAATGGAGCATTTGAAGCTGCTGAATTACCGCCTACAGAATTACCAAAAATATTCGTATTGTCATTACCTGCACGAGGTGCAGCATTTTGCTGGCCAAACGGTGCATTGTTTGCACCGCTGTTTGGCGCATACGGATTGTTAGCGGCTAGTTTTTTTTTTGCGCCCATCTTACGGAAAATGAAGAAGGCAACAGCAGCGGCAAGTAAAATCCAGATCCAGCCTGGAATACCACCTTTCTCTTCCTGTTGTTGAGCTTGCGCTTCAGAAGCTGCTTGACCGTTATTGTCATCGGCCATCGCATTTGCAGCGACTGCACCAATAGCAGCACCAGCCACACCAGCAGCAACCATTCCGCCCACATTCGAGCCAGATTTTGCTGGAGCGCCAGCAGTTGCAGGCTGTTGAACAGGAGCAGATTGACGAGGTTGCTGATAAGACTGAGTTGGAGTAGCTTGACGGCTCATACCATGGCTTTTACCACCACCGGCACGTTTCGCTTCTGCAATCGGCGCTACCAAAAGGGCTGCTGTTAAAAGAGCAGTCATCAAACCACGCTGTCGAACTTCCATCAAATTTTCCTATATCTATATAAAGTTAAAATAGCCATCTAGTTATGCCGCCATTTGTACTGAATTTCAATAGAACATCGGTAAAAAATTGAAAATTCATTCAAAATAAACGATTCAACGTGACTAAGACTCATCGGTCAGTGTAATTGCCTGACTCAACGCCTCATGTAAACGTGCCACAGAAATAATCTCTACACCTGAAATGGTTTTTTGCGGTGCATTACCACGAGGTAAAATAATGGTTTTAAACCCATGCTTAATGGCTTCTTTGAGTCGCTCCTGTCCATTGGGTACAGGACGGATTTCGCCTGAAAGTCCGACTTCGCCAAATACTGCCAAATGCTGTGGCAGGGCTTTAGCTCTTAAGCTAGAGGCGCAGGCTAAAAGTACCGCAAGGTCAGAACCTGTTTCTGTGATTTTTAAACCACCCACGACATTGACATAGACATCTTGTCCAGCGGTTTGTACGCCACCATGACGGTGCATAACGGCTAAAAGCATGTTTAAACGGTTTTGTTCTAAACCTAAGGCCACGCGTCGAGGTTGTCCGTGCGCATCATCTACCAAAGCTTGAACTTCAACCAAAAGTGGACGTGTACCTTCACGGCTAATCATGACAATGGAACCCGGAATGGCTTCATCATAACGACTCAGGAAAATAGCGGATGGGTTTGATACCTCGCGCAGACCTTTATCAGTCATGCCAAATACACCAAGCTCGTTGACCGCACCAAAACGGTTTTTCACCGCCCGAATCATACGGAAGCGCGAGTCAGACTGACCTTCAAAATACAAAACACAATCGACCATGTGCTCAAGCACACGAGGGCCTGCCAAAGAACCTTCTTTCGTTACGTGACCGACAATAAATAGTGCAGTGCCACTATTTTTGGCAAAGCGAGTCAGGAGTGCAGCCGATTCACGAATTTGGGAAACACCGCCCGGCGCAGACTGGAGTGTCTCGGTGTATAGGGTTTGGATCGAATCTAAAATGGCAACGGCAGGGCGTTCATGTGCCAAAACTTCACAAATACGCTCGACACAGGTTTCGGCCATGACTTTGAGTTGATCGGTCGGCAAATCTAGGCGCTGGGCACGTAGAGCCACTTGAGACAAAGATTCCTCACCAGTGACATATAAGGCAGAACTTTTACTCGCCGCCATATAGGTTGCGGTTTGTAGCAAAATAGTGGATTTACCAATGCCGGGGTCACCACCAATCAGCACAACTGAACCTGTGACCAGTCCACCACCGAGCACACGGTCAAATTCACCAATACCTGTTGCCATTCGAGTTTCATGCGAAACGGAAACTTGATTTAAGGTAGTCACAGCAGCTGCTTGACCTGCATAGCCACCGCCCATTTTAGGCTGCGCACGGTGTGTAACGGCGGGTGCAATATTGACTTCGACTAATGAATTCCATTCACCACATTCGGTACATTGACCGGCCCATTTGGGATGATCAGCACCACATTGTTCACATCGATAGACACTTTTTGCTTTCGCCATAATATTTACTGTGCACAAACTCAAATTGAGTCACAGCATAGCGGTGAATACATCGAAAAACCAAGTTTTTATCGCATGAAATGACTGTTGAAGGTCAATTGATGTCGTTTTATTTTCAATAGCTGCACTTTTATATAGTAAGCACTTTATAATAGCGCATTATATTTTTTGAAATGGGTCACCACATGACTGAACTATTACGACATATCGATGCCATTGCACGTGAAAAAAATCGTGATGTGTTATTTGTGCATTTTGAAGAATATGATCATCAACATCCTGAGAAAAATACGGTACGTAATGACGTTATGCACTGGTTTGACCTGCAAAATCTCGAGTATTTCCCTTGTATGGGGCTAGAAGGTGAGTCTTTGATCGATAGCTATACAGGTGATTTATACCTTGACGTACCTTTTGATGAAAGCAGCCCTGCATATAAAACTCTCAGTGAATATCTTGAAGATGAACAAGGGAACATGAAAATTCAGGGGGTATTGTTCTTTTCTTTATCCTTGGAAATTGCCTTAGAAATCGAAGCGGATCTGATGGAAGTCAGTGCTGTAGATTCTGAATATGCTGAAAATGAGTTTGGTGACCAATTTGGCGAAGGCTTTATTGAAGATGCTGAGTCAGATCAAAAGGATGAATCCAATGAAAGCAACACGAAAAACGACAAATTTGATGATGGTCAAATCGGTACGATTCAATAAGTAAATATCGATTATCAGTCCGAATAAAAAAGCCACGTGAATTCACGTGGCTTTTTGTTTAGTAGCGTGAAAGGATTAGTACAGTTCACCTGATTTACGACGTGCAATAAAGTCCTTCGATTCTTTGGCAATAACACCAGAAAGTAACAACAGCGCAATTAAGTTTGGTACAGCCATCAAACCGTTAAAGGTATCGGCAAATAACCACACAAGATCAAGAGTCGCCACACAGCCTACAAAGACTGAAGCGATGTAAATCAAACGGTAAATCAAGACAAACTTTTCACCAAGTAAGTAAGTACAGCATTTTTCACCATAGTAACTCCAACCTAAAATGGTTGAGTATGCAAAGAAAATAATCCCGAAGGTGACGATCAAGCCGCCAAAACCCGGTAATAATTTATCAAATACGCTGATAGTTAAAACTGCACCAGTTTGGTCGCCAAAACTGTTGCCTGCCATAATAAAGCCCATGACCAAAACAATCCCGGTGATAGAACACACGATAATCGTATCGATAAATGTACCTGTCATTGAAACTAAACCTTGACGTGCAGGGTGATCCGTTTTCGCAGCAGCCGCGGCAATAGGTGCAGAACCCATACCTGCTTCGTTAGAGAAAACACCACGGGCAACACCATAACGAATAGCCGCACCAATCGCACCACCTGCCGCAGCTTCGCCAGTAAATGCATAGGTAAAGATTAATTTGAGAGAAGGAATGACCAATTCAAGATTATTTAAAATGATGATTAGTCCACCCAATACATAACCGACAGCCATAATAGGTACGATATAAGAGGATGCTTTAGAGATGGATTTAATTCCGCCGAGAATTACTAAAGCAGACAGAATAGTAATAACAATACCTGTAATCCACGTTTCAAGTCCGAGACTATTTTCAACAGCGAGGGCAACCGTATTGGACTGTACTGAACTGCCAATGCCGAAAGAGGCTAAAGTACCAAAGAGGGCAAAAATGACAGCGAGCCATTTCCACTTCAGTCCACGTTCAATGTAGTACATTGGACCGCCGCTCATTTCGCCATTTTCATTTTTTACGCGATATTTGACTGCGAGTACGCCTTCACCATATTTGGTTGCCATACCAAAGAGCGCGGTTATCCACATCCAAAACACTGCGCCCGGACCACCGAGCACACAAGCGGTGGCTACACCGGCAATATTACCTGTACCAATGGTGGCAGAAAGTGCGGTCATAAGTGAGGCGAAATGAGAAATATCGCCATCATGTTGATTTGCTTTAGGATGCTTGCCAAAGACTTGTTTGAATGCGAAAGGCAACATGCGAAATTGCCAGAAAAGTAGTCGGAAGGTGAGGAATACACCTGTTCCGACAATGAGGACCAACATGTATGGGCCCCAGACCCAGCCGCTGAGTGTATTCATGAGTGTGTGTAGATCTTGCATAGTATCTTTCTTCTTATCGGTCCTGAGTGAATGCTACATTTTTGATATCTGTAGCAATTGATATGCCATTGTTAGAAACTTCCATGATTTTTGGCATAAATTTTTTATCGTTGGGAAAATATTTTTTGCATAGAATTGAAGTTTTTACAAGTAAATTGTTGTTTTGTTTGTCGCTTTGAATTTGGGATAGAGGTTAAGATTTTTATATATAAGAAAAATAAATTAACTTTGTCACTTAATCCGAAAATATAGATGATGAAAAATAATTTTGTATTTTCTGAAACTTTTACGTTAATTTGTCGCAATTGGAACGCGAAGTTGAATTAAATAATGTCAAATGAGAGTCATGGATCGCACGCCGATAGCGGCGATTTGAAACGAAGCCTGTCCAACCGACACCTGCAATTGATTGCGATTGGTGGTGCGATTGGTACAGGTTTATTTATGGGGTCAGGAAAGACCATCAGTTTAGCTGGTCCGTCCATCCTTATTATCTATATGATTATTGGTTTTATGGTTTTCCTCGTCATGCGTGCATTAGGCGAGTTATTACTATCAAATCTTGAATATAAATCTTTTATCGATTTTGCAACCGACTTAATCGGCCCGTGGGCAGGTTATTTTGTGGGTTGGACCTATTGGCTGTGCTGGATCACTATAGGGATTGCTGATTTATCGGCCATCATTTATTACCTGCAATTCTTTAATGGAGGTAACCCGTTCTCGCCCGAAGAAGGGGTGATGATCAGTGTTGCCGCCATTGTGTTTATCATGGGTTTAAACCTTGTTACGGTTAAACTTTTTGGTGAATTAGAGTTTTGGTTTGCACTGATTAAGATTATTGCAATCGTGGTGCTCATTGGTGTCGGTCTTTGGATGATCTTTACCGGTTTTACCTCATCGACAGGTGAAATCGCATCATTCACACATTTATGGTCACATGGTGGTCTATTCCCAACAGGAGTAACTGGCTTCTTGGCAGGTTTCCAAATCGCCATTTTTGCCTTTGTCGGCGTAGAACTCGTGGGTACTACGGCAGCAGAAACCAAAGATCCAGAACACAACTTGCCTAAAGCTGTGAACTCGATTCCGATTCGTATCATTATTTTCTATGTGCTGGCACTTGTGATTGTGATGTCCGTTACGCCATGGAATGCCATTGACCCAAGCATTTCACCATTCGTGAACTTGTTTAGCCAAGCCGGTATTGCTGCTGCTGCGATTATTATGAACTTGGTTGTGTTGTCATCAGTTATGTCATCGATGAATAGTGGTGTGTTCTCGACTTCACGTATGTTGTTTGGTTTATCTCGTGAAGAGCAAGGTCCAAAAGCGTTTGGCCGTCTAAACTCACGTGCAGTTCCGGCAAATGCGTTGTATTTCTCGGCAGTTTGTTTACTGTTGGGTGCGGCATTACAGTATTTCGTACCGAACACGGTTGAAGCCTTCACTTTAGCAACTACACTGTCGACGATTTTATTTATCTGCGTATGGCTCATGATTATCTGGAGTTATATCGTTTACTATAAAACTCGTCCTGAGTTGCATGCGAAATCAACCTTTAAACTACCGGGTGGTTTATATACCTGTTGGCTCGTGATTATCTTCTTCATCGGCATGATTTATGTCTTGTCGCTAGAAGCAGATACCATGAAAGCGCTCATGGTGAGCCCGATTTGGTTCATCATATTGATTATTGGCTATTTCGGTTTTTATAAGAAAAAGCACCATTAATTTACATTTTTGATCTGATGTAAAAACATAAAAAAGCTGCTCCTGTGGGGGCAGCTTTTTTATTTGGATATGGACTTATTTTAAGTTAAAACAGACTGTTTATTAGCGTTTCGATTTGTATTAAACAGCATTCAAATTGATAAGCTATTTCAGTGAAATCAATAGCCTGATCGAGCTAGAAATAAAGACAAATAAGGATTGAAAACAGCACCATCAAATTTTGCTTAAATTTAGTGCAGAATGGCAAAAAGCTCACTTGGAATTACAGGGCTTTTCTTTTATCCGCGGGTTGATCACGTTATACTCGGAAAAATCTTTTCATTAGGTACGTTTATGTATCGTTTTATGAATTATAAAATTATTGTATTAGCTAGTGCTGTGCTGCTGACCGCTTGTGGTCAGTCTGGTGCATTGCATTTACCTTCAGATGCAAATGCAGATAAGCGCGCAAAATATCTGATTTATCCAGATACGCCTGCACAGCAAAAGCAGGAAAAACAAGCGGCTCCTGTTGCAACTGAATCGGAATCTTCAAATTCTAACCCTACACCTTAATGCTTTTATAGAAAGGATACTTTCATGAGTTTCACCCGTACGAATGGGGTATTGCATGCAGAGCAATGTTCTTTACAACAGCTTGCACAGCAATATGGCACACCGCTTTATGTTTATTCAAAAGCTATTTTTGAAAAGCATTATTCAGATATGGATCGTGCATTTAGCTTTATCGACCATCAAATTTGTTTTGCGGTAAAGTCAAACTCTAATCTTGCGGTGTTAAACGTACTTGCCAAGCAGGGTGCTGGTTTTGATATCGTGACGGGTGGTGAACTCGCACGTGTATTAAAAGCCGGTGGTGAAGCTTCTAAAATTGTATTCTCTGGTTTGGGTAAAACTGAAGCTGATATTCAAAAAGCGTTGGACGTGGGTATTGCATGTTTTAACGTTGAATCACATGCAGAGCTAGATCGAATCCAAAAAGTTGCTGCGGCAATGGGTAAGAAAGCACCGATTTCATTGCGTGTAAATCCAGATGTGGATGCCAAAACCCATCCTTATATCTCTACGGGTTTAAAAGAAAATAAATTCGGTATTCCTTCAGACAGCGTTTTTGACACCTATGCATATGCAGCGTCGTTGCCTAATCTTGAGATTATCGGGATTGATTGTCATATCGGTTCACAGTTGACTGAAACTCAGCCTTTTGTTGATGCACTTGAGCGTGTCATTGTGATGATCAATCAATTGAAAGAGATGGGGATTCACCTAAAACACATCGATATCGGTGGTGGTTTAGGTGTGACTTACAAAGACGAAGTTCCACCAACTGTTGAAGAATATGCTCAGGCAATGCGTCCGGCTTTAGAAAAATTAGGCTTTAAGGTGTATATGGAACCGGGGCGTAGTATTTCTGCAAATGCAGGTGTGTTGTTAACTAAAGTTGATTTACTCAAACCGACCAATCATCGTAATTTTGCCATTATTGATGCTGCTATGAACGACTTAATCCGACCTGCTTTATATGAAGCATGGATGGATATTCAGGAAGTAACGCCTCGTACTGATACAGAAAAGAAAGACTGGGATGTTGTTGGCGCGATTTGCGAAACTGGCGATTTCCTAGGAAAGCAACGTCAGTTGGCGATTCAAGAAAATGACGTGCTTGCAGTATTGGGTGCAGGTGCTTATGGTTTTGTCATGAGTTCAAACTACAACAGCCGAGGACGTGCTGCTGAAGTAATGGTTGACGGTGATCAGTCTCATTTGATTCGTGAGCGTGAAACCATCGAATCATTATGGGAACGTGAACGTTTATTGCCTTAAGGAGAAATTCGAGATGTTATTAGAATTTACCAAAATGCATGGCCTTGGCAATGACTTCATGGTGGTCGATCTGATTAGCCAACGAGCTTATTTAGATACAGTGACGATTCAGCGTTTGGCCGACCGTCATTTTGGTATTGGTTTTGATCAGCTTTTGATTGTAGAACCACCTGATTTACCCAATGTCGATTTTAAATATCGTATTTTTAATGCAGATGGTTCGGAAGTTGAACAATGCGGAAATGGCGTACGTTGTTTTGCGCGCTTTGTGCATGAACGTAAGTTGACCAGCAAAACCAAAATCAAAGTACAAACCAAGTCAGGTATCGTAGAGCCTGAATTAGGTGCGAATGGTTGGGTGCGCGTTAACATGGGTTATCCACGCTTTTTGCCGCATGAAATTCCATTTATTGCGGAAGAGCCTGAAAACTTATACGACATTGCATTGGCGAATAATGAACAGCTCACCATTGATGTAGTGAGTATGGGTAATCCGCATGCAGTGACGATCGTTCCTGATGTTATTACCGCAGACGTTGCTAAAATTGGTCCACAAGTCGAATCGCATGAGCGTTTTCCACAGCGTGTAAATGCAGGTTTTATGCAAATTGTGGACGAGAAACATGCACGCTTACGTGTATTTGAACGTGGTGTCGGTGAAACTATGGCCTGTGGTACAGGTGCTTGTGCAGCGGCAGTATCAGGTATGCGTCGTGGTTTATTAGCCAATTCGGTCGAAATAGAGTTGGCAGGTGGTAAGCTGCAAATTGAGTGGCAAGAAGGTGGTGTAGTTTGGATGACTGGACCAACTGCAACAGTTTACGAAGGACGCTTAGATTTAAGTTACTTCCAAGGTTAAAATCAAAGCCCTGATTCATTCAGGGCTTTTTTCATAAAATAAAAAGTGAATAAAAAATTATAATTCAATTGGATTGGAATCAACATGGAACAAATAAACGAAGAAATAAAAGAAGAAATCTTAGAACAACTTTTTCATAAAGCCTTACATGAACCCGCGTATCGACCCGAATTTTTAGCTCAGTTATTGGCAGCCAATGTGTATTGTGTGGGAACAACAGGTGAACGTGATTCACACATTGCCGAAGATTTGATCTTGGATGAAGGCGACAGTATTCAATTGAAATCATGGGAAGATGAGACTTATGATTGCGTCATCCCATTTTTTACGTCCTTGGAAAAAATGCGGTTGGCAATATCTGAAGAGGAGTCGTATATCCGGCTACCAACCAAGGCATTATTTGAAATGACCATGGGGGCAAGGCTTGTATTGAATCCACAATCACCTGATGCGACGAAGGACTTTGTACCAGAAGAAATTCAATATTTGCTGAACGGGCAGTATATTCAGCCCTCAGAAAACTATGAAGTTACGGAAGATACGGAAGTTTTAATTGGTCAGCCGGCGGAATATCCGCAGTTTATGATTGATCAATTAAGCATTTTTTTCGGCACAGAGCGTGTGGTAAAAGCTGCCTATTTAGCGCAAATGCTGAATCAAGCTCGAGATGATTCACCGACTTTGCTGATCGGACTAGATTTAGAAGCAGGATTATCTGAACAACAAATTCAAGATTTGCACAGTAAAATTGGTCGTATCACACAGGACAGTTTAAAAGAGCAATGTCCAGTGGATTTGATCCATGTCAATCCGCAGAGTGTGGATGGTGTAGAAGGGTATTTGCTTAATGAAACGCAAGCTTTTTACCAACGTGTTGATGGTAAGCCTAAGGGGTTCTTTGCTAGACTCTTTTCATAAAACAAATATGTAAAATCGCTTTAGTGAACGTACTGCAACGCTTAAGCATATGTTGAAATGGGAGAAGACAGATGACGATGGATCAGAGTCAACTACTGACTATGTGGTTGAAGGAACGTGAAATTCAAAATCAGTCTAAACATACATTGCAAGCGTATGAGCGTGATGTCAGTGATTTTCTCCAATTTTGTACAATACGCAACTTGCCACTGCATGATGTTGAAAAGTCAGATCTGCGTGAATTTGTTGCTCATAAAGTGGAACAGTTTCAGCTCAGTCCAAGTAGTTTGCAGCGCATGTTATCTTCGATACGCCAATTTATGAAATGGGCAGAACAAGGGGATTATCTTAGTTTCAACCCCGCAGATGATTTTCAGCTCAAACGCCAATCACGTCCTTTACCTGGATTGGTCGATATTGAAACCATTAAACAAATCATGGAACAGCCTGAGCCAGAAAGTGAAACTCAACGGCAACTTTGGATACGTGATAAAGCGATTTTGGAGTTGCTATATTCAAGTGGTTTACGTTTGGCTGAAGTGCAGGGCTTAACCATTCGAGATATTGATTTTAATCGCCAACTGTTACGTATTACGGGTAAAGGCAATAAAACACGCATTGTACCTTTTGGTTCTAAAGCAAAAGAGGCTGTGATGCATTGGTTGCAATTATATCCTGCATGGCATGGTGATTTTGTCCCAGAAGCCCAAGTTTTTATCACCCAAAAAGGTAATCCACTCGGGGTAAGGCAAATTGAAAATCGAGTTAAATTTCAAGCTCAACGTGCAGGTGTAAATGTCGATTTACATCCACACTTATTGCGTCATTGCTTCGCTAGCCATATGTTGTCCAATAGTGGTGACTTGCGTGCTGTACAAGAAATGTTGGGGCATAGTAATTTAACCACTACACAAATTTATACCCATGTGGATTTTGATCGATTGGCACAAGTTTATGATCAAGCCCATCCACGGGCGCAGCATAAAGATTCGTAACAATTGCAAATACGACTTTAGCTCGTAATGGTCTAAATATTGCTTAAATTTATAGGCTAGATTTCATATTTTGCATCCTAAAGTGGTCTGCTTCATGAAAGTTAAATAAGGATGTGAAAAAATATTGGTAAAATTGACCGACATTTTGAACTATTGTCGCATTATAAAAATTCAAATTATCGGGTATAAAAATTGTCCATTATTGAATTGACGTAAGTGCTGAAGTGAAATTCGCCATTTACTAAATTGCTGTACCGTTAAAAAAATATATAGGCCATACCATGATTTCAGATATTCAAGAAAAATATGACCAGTTAAATGGTCAGCAAAAAGAAATTTTTGCAGGATACGGCTTACGCCAAATCAAACACTTTGTTGAAATTGGTTTGCCTGAAATAGAAGCTGTATTACCAGAAGGTTCACAGCTTCAAGGGATTAATGCCGATGGTAAAGTTCAGGCGTTTAATGCGGCGACGGGCCAATACTTTATTTGGATTTCGGATAAACAGTGGCAGCTTAGCAATAAAGCAACTGTAAAATTTGACAGCAAAGAAGATGCCCTCACCATTTGGCGCATTTTTGATTTGGCAAAGTATGAACTTATTGACTTAAGCCACATCCATCGTGATTTTTTGGAAAATCAGCCAGCCTGAACCATAGGGCAAATAAACAACTTATGGGCTATCTTCATTGGATTTGGATGTTTAGCCCTTATATCACTCGCTCCATGACATTTTGAGATGCTTGAGTGCAGAGCGTTAGAGTGTTTAACTTCTTTGCATAGCTAAGTTGCCTAAACAAAATGTCTAAATGCCAATCCGTTTCGCTGCTCAGTGATTCAATTCATTCAGACTTGATAGTGTGAGTCTAAAAATCAATGTTTTTCCTACTTGAGCAATTGAGCTCAAAGACCTCCTTGATCGTTCCCAATCAATTGCTGCAAATGTGCCAAAAATCATTATTTTTCTTTGCTTAAAATATAAGGAAATACCGCATAGCTAGATATTTGCATTCGAGGCTGTAAAGGTAATCCGTCACTACATTGCCAAGCTTGTAGTATCAGCCTCGTTGTTTTAAATGCTTGAATTGTTTCTTGGCAGATCAATTGTGTGGTTATAAATCTTCTAACGGCAACTGGAAGCTTTGTTTGATGATTTGGCTCGGTAAATCAGTCTTTACACTGGTGATGCCATTTTTCTTGGTTAAGTGAGTAGACTGAAATTTGCGGTAACTTTCTAGGTCAGGCACCACTACTTTGAGCATTGCATCGCACTCACCCAAAATAATGTAGCACTCCATGACTTGAGGAAGTTCTTTCATCGCTTCGATAAAAGTATCGATGGTTTCAGCATCTTGCCCAGTTAACCAAATACGAGAGAATAGAATCAATTGAAAGCCAATTTTTTGTGGATCGACCACGGTGGTGTAATTCTGAATCACACCTGCCTCTTCGAGTAATTTGACCCGACGTAAACAAGAAGAAGGAGAGAGTCCAATTTCCTTGGCTAAGTCATTATTTTGCATGCGACCATTATTTTGAAGTGCGCGAATGATATTTTTATCAATACGATCCAGTTTAACTAGAATTGACTTAGAAGATGTCTTCATAAAATAGAATATAATTCTAAAAATAATATCTATTATAGAATATTTGATATCCTATTTTAAAGCGATTCAAACATACTAATTTTACTTTCAGGACATAGAAAGGGAAAATTGAAATGTCTGTATTTGCTTTGTTTGCCTTAACGGTAATTCCCCTTATTTTCACACCAGGACCCGATATGCTTTTTATCCTGTCACAAGTGATGGGTAAGGATGCAAAAGCAGGCATGATGGCAACAATAGGTGTGTGTTCAGGTTACTTGGTTCACTCGATTTTGGTGGCATTGGGTATTGCTGCGATTATCGTGTCATTTCCACTACTCTTTGAAACAATCCGCTGGTTGGGGATTGCTTATCTTTTATATTTGGCGACGCATTTGCTACGTTCAGTATTTAGCAGTAAAAAATTAAGTATTGAGAAAAAGTCAGCGTCAAACCCGATTAAAAAAGGCTTTTTTACGGCTTTGCTGAACCCGAAAGGTATGTTGATTTATTTTGCAATTTTGCCGCAATTTATCGATAAATCAGCGAATACCGTGAGCCAAGGTTTGATTTTGTCCTTCATTTTTATTGGCCTGATTTTTGTGGTGTATTGTAGTTTGAGTTTGGTCTTTGCACGTATTACACAAAAAACTGAAATCGATGAACGCAAACAAAAGTGGATCGATGGTACATCAGGCGGTTTATTGGCTCTTGCTGCGACGTGGTTAATTGCCAATTAAAACAGCAAATGTAAATTGGGCTAAATGCCTTAACTAAAACCTTCGCGAAAGCGGAGGTTTTTTTATCTGTGCTGAATATCGACAGAAATTAAGAATAAGAACAGGAGAAAAACACGCCAATTAGCTTCAGAAAAGTGAAATCAGCACTAAATTCATTATGCTTCTAACTTAAATGACAAGTTTAGATATGTTGCCGAATGTGTAGAGGGAAAGCTCTATTCCAGAAAGATTGATCGAAAATTGATATTAAATCAGATCTTTTGATGAGCTAAATCAAGTAAAAAAATAATAAAAATCAATGCTTAAAAAATAACTGAATAATGCGTTTTTTTGGATAACTGAACCATTCTTTAAAAAATGTGAACGATAAGTTCAAGGAAATTACGCTTTTTTACAGGTCTTTCGATAATTGTGACTTGACCGAAATGCCGTACACATTGCAAGATAGGGCACCTAAAAAATTTAAAGTGAAGAGTTAATATAACTTTTCTCAACATTTACATTTGCTAAAACAGCCGAGGATTACATGAAGGCTCTTGTTGCTGTAAAACGTGTGGTTGATGCCAACGTTAAAGTTCGCGTTAAGCCGGACAACAGTGGTGTTGACTTAACGAACGTTAAAATGTCAATTAACCCATTCTGTGAAATCGCAGTGGAAGAAGCGGTTCGTTTAAAAGAAAAAGGAACTGTTTCAGAAATCGTTGTTGTTTCTATTGGTCCTAAAGAAGCTCAAGAACAAATCCGTTCTTCTATGGCGCTTGGTGCAGACCGCGGTATCCTTGTTGAAGCTGACGACAGCCAGTTAGGTGCACTTGAAGTTGCAAAAATCCTAAAAGGTGTTGTAGACGCTGAACAACCTCAATTGATCCTTCTTGGTAAACAAGCAATTGATGACGACTCTAACCAAGTTGGTCAGATGCTTGGCGCGCTTTTAGGTGCTGGCCAAGGTACTTTCGCTTCAGAAGTGAAAGTTGAAGGCGATAAAGTACAAGTGACTCGTGAAATCGACGGTGGTTTACAAACTGTTGAACTTGCACTTCCTGCAATCATCACAACTGACTTACGTTTGAATGAGCCACGTTATGCTGCTCTTCCAAACATTATGAAAGCGCGTAAAAAACCGCTTGATACTAAGTCACCTGCTGATTATGGCGTTTCACCTGCGACTAAGCTTAAAACTGTTAAAGTTGAAGCTCCTGCAGAACGTAAAGCGGGCGTACAAGTGAAGTCTGTAGACGAGCTTGTAGACAAATTGAAAAACGAAGCGAAAGTGATCTAATACAGAAGGATAAAAATCATGAGTATTTTAGTTATCGCTGAGCACGACAACAAAGCACTAAATGGTGCAACTCTTAACGTTGTTGCTGCAGCGCAAAAAATCGGTGGTGATATCACTGTATTAGTAGCTGGTTCAGGCGCTCAAGCAGTTGCTGACCAAGCGGCTAAAGTAGCTGGTGTAAGCAAAGTATTGCTTGCTGACGACGCTGCTTATGCAAACCAATTGGCTGAAAACGTTGCTAAATTAGTTGCTTCTATCGGTGCGGGTTACACTCACATCCTTGCTGCTTCTACAACAACAGGTAAAAACGTTCTTCCACGTGCTGCTGCGCTACTTGACGTAAGCATGATCACTGACATCATTGCAGTTGAAAGCCCTAAAACTTTCAAACGTCCAATCTATGCAGGTAACGCGATTGCAACTGTAGAGTCTGGCGAGTCTGTTGTAGTTGCAACTGTTCGTGGTACTGCATTTGATGCTGTGGCAAGCGAGGGCGGTTCTGCTGCAGTTGAAGCTGTTGCTTCTACTGGTGATGCTGGCATTTCTAAGTTCGTTTCTGAAGAAATCGTGAAATCTGAACGTCCAGAATTAACAGCTGCTCGTATCGTTGTTTCAGGCGGTCGTGGTGTTGGTTCAGGTGAAAACTATCACACTGTACTTGACCCATTAGCGGACAAGCTTGGTGCTGCTCAAGGTGCATCTCGTGCAGCAGTTGATGCTGGTTTCGTACCAAACGATATGCAAGTGGGTCAAACAGGTAAAATCGTTGCTCCTGACTTGTACATCGCTGTAGGTATCTCTGGTGCGATTCAGCACTTGGCAGGTATGAAAGAATCTAAAGTGATCGTTGCGATCAACAAAGATGAAGAAGCGCCAATTAACTCAGTAGCTGACTACTGGTTAGTGGGTGATTTGAATACTGTTGTTCCAGAATTAGTATCTAAAATCTAATTTCTGAACACAGTTCAAGACGCTCCTAAGCTTATGGCTTAGGAGCGTTTTTTATTGCGGAATGAATAGTCTGGTAGATCTTCTTGATCATGCTTAATCGATTAACCATACGTGAATGTACATAAATATGCATTGCACTTTTATTTTTCATATTTATGAGAGTGGTGGATTCTTAATTTCGTACTTCAAAATTCTTACGATATTATTTCTTGTTGTCAGTATTAGGCACTACTGTAGCGTAAGCTAAACGTATGTTGAAACTTAAATGGTAAGTAAGCAGGCGCAATCGCTTGGTAATAGGATGGAGATTAATAAATTATAAAAAATACAAAGATTTAAAATAAAATAATAAAAATTTATCCTTCAAGTTTGAATCTTAAACTTAAAGCAAGCTTAAAGGATTGTATGTTTTGTGTTAACATTGTTTTTTTATTGAACTTGCCCTTTAGGCAGAGTCTCCCTTTGAAATTTGATTTTCAGTTACCAATCAGTGTATTGGTGCTGATGATCTGCTGTTTACTTTTTCCTGTTTTACAAAGTATCTCTTTTCCTTTATTTGATGGAATGACTGTTACAGCAGTTGAATCGGTCCAAGCATTGTTATTGCTGTTTTTTGCGATTTTTACTTTTTTCTATATTCGACCACTTGAAATGCAAGATGGAAAGAAACAATTTTGGTTGTGGGCTGTCGCATGGTGGTTGTTGCTATTTGGTCGTAGCATTAGCTGGGGGCGCGACTATTTTCCTGATGTGCCTAAACCGTATTTTCGTTTAATTTCTGTATTCATGATTGCACCTGTTGTCTTTATGCTGTTTTCGCCTTATTTACGCCAAGAAATCGTACGTAAGCTAAAAACCTTGGCGTTGCCAATTTGGCCATTGTGCTTGGTGATATTGGGCTTACTTATTTCTGATGCAGTTGAGCATAGTCGAAGTCTCAGTTTTTTATTTTTGTACGATTTGGCTTACAAGGATTTCATCGAAGAAGTTTATGAATTTCCGCTTATTTTAGGTTTGTTTTTAATAGCATACCCATGGATGCAACAGGATCATGTACCTCAAGAATTAGAGGTCATGCAATATCATAAAAAGTGATTTTTATCACATTTATAAGTCTAAACTTGAAGCTTCGAAAAGAAATTTTTTGAACATTAAACAACCTCTATTCGTAGAGGTTTTTTTCACAGTAAATAAAATCAAAATGCTTAAAATAAATACAAAAAATCATGGTTCTAGTGCAAGATGATTGGCACAAAAATCAGGGTTTTTATGCTATACTGTCCGACTTGATTTTTGATATTGGTTCAGTGTTTTTTGAACTAATTTTTACAGATTTACGATATATAAATGCGGGCAGAATTCTGCTTGTATAACAAGGAGTATGCATGAGCGTATCGGAAATTAGACCGATTGCCATTGAGGATGAACTGAAGAGCTCATATCTCGATTATGCAATGAGCGTGATTGTGTCACGTGCGTTGCCAGATGTCCGAGATGGTCTCAAACCTGTTCACCGTCGTGTGCTTTTTGCAATGCACGAATTGGGCAATGACTACAACAAAGCTTACAAAAAGTCTGCCCGTGTAGTCGGTGACGTCATCGGTAAATATCACCCACATGGTGACTTAGCTGTATACGAAACCATTGTTCGTATGGCTCAAGATTTCAGCTTACGCTATCAATTGGTTGATGGTCAGGGTAACTTCGGTTCTGTCGATGGTGACAGTGCAGCAGCAATGCGTTATACCGAAGTTCGTATGCGTAAATTGACTCACGAACTTTTAGCGGATCTTGAGAAAGATACCGTAGAGTGGGAAGACAACTACGACGGTTCTGAACGTATTCCACAAGTAATGCCAACACGTGTGCCTAACTTGTTGATTAACGGTGTAGCTGGTATTGCTGTAGGTATGGCAACCAACATGGCTCCGCATAACATGACAGAAGTCATTAATGCATGTCTTGCTTATGCCAACGATCCGCACATTAGCATTGAAGGGTTAATGGAACACATTTCTGGTCCAGACTTCCCTACAGGCGGCATCATTTATGGTAAATCTGGCATTGTCGATGCGTACCGTACTGGTAAAGGCCGTTTGCATATCCGTGGTAAATATCACATTGAAGAAGACCAAAAATCGGGCCGCAGCACGATTGTCTTCACTGAAATTCCTTATCAAGTTAACAAAGCAAAAACCATTGAGCGTATTGCTGAGTTGGTCAAAGAGAAAAAACTTGAAGGTATTTCTGAACTTCGTGATGAATCAGATAAAGAAGGGATGCGTATTGCAATTGACTTAAAGCGTGGTGAAAACGCTGAAGTGATTGTAAATAACCTATTCCAAAATACCCAATTAGAAAATTCATTCAGCATTAACATGGTCTGCCTCGATAATGGTCAGCCTAAATTAATGAACTTGAAAGATATTATTGCAGCGTTTATCCGTCATCGTCAGGAAGTGGTTACACGCCGTACCATGTTCGAACTGCGTAAAGCACGTGAACGTGGACATATCTTAGAAGGTTTGACGGTTGCACTCGCAAATATCGATGCGATCATTGAAACCATCAAAACATCTGCAAACCCTAGCGAAGCACGTGAACGTTTACAAGCGGGCGAGTGGGCAGGCGGTGGTGTTGTTGCATTGCTTGAAAAAGCAGGCGCGGTATCTGTCCGTCCAGATGAAATTGAAGGCGAAGATCCAGCACGCCCATTTGGTTTAACAGGTGCTATTTATCGTCTGTCTCCAACCCAAGTGGGTGCGATCTTAGAACTTCGTTTACATCGCTTAACCGGTCTAGAACAAGACAAGTTACAAGCTGAATATACAGAAATTCTTGGTCAAATTGCTGAATACACGGCAATTTTGAACGATTTCAACTTATTGATGAACGTAATTAAAGAAGAATTGGCTTTAATCCTTCAACAATATGGCGATGCACGTCGTACCGATATCGTGGAATCACGTATCGACTTCTCTCGTGAAGATTTAATCCCTGAAGAGCAAATGGTACTGACTGTTTCTAAATCAGGCTATGCAAAAACTCAACCATTGTCAGACTACGCTGCACAGCGTCGTGGTGGACGTGGTAAGTCTGCAACTTCAATGAAAGAAGACGATTACATCCAGCATTTGATCGTGACTTCAAACCACGCAACAGTGCTTTGCTTTACCAATGTAGGTAAAGTTTATCGTCTGAAAGTGTATGAAGTGCCTCAAGCATCTCGTGGTGCGAAAGGTCGTCCAATGGTGAACTTATTACCATTAGATGAAAACGAAACCATCACCGCTATTTTACCTGTGGTTGATGCGCCGAAGAAATTTAAAGAACGTTTGGCTGACTTTAAAGCATTTGTAAAAGCCAATAGTGCGCAGTTACAAACCAATGAAGTGATTAACAGTCATTTTGCTGGCTTAGAAGCAGCACTTGCTGAGACTGAAGATGGTGCAGATGATTTATCTGATGCACTTCGTATTCAGTTGAAACAATTGGGTCTAGAGTTGTCTACGACTGATCTTGATGATGAAATCATCAATGACTTTGCACAGCAAGCGGAAGCTGTTCGTAAAAACTTCTACGTATTTATGGCAACAGAATACGGTACGATTAAACGTGTTGAGTTAGAACAATTCTCGAATGTTCGTTCAAACGGTCTACGTGCGATTGAACTCAATGGTGATGACACCTTAATTGGTGTTGCCATTACTGATGGCGAACAACAAATCATGTTGTTCTCAAACGAAGGTAAAGCCATTCGTTTTGCAGAAACTGACGTGCGTTCAATGGGGCGTTCTGCAAAAGGTGTTCGTGGTATGCGCGTGACCATTGGTGCGGCTGCTCAAGCTGAAGATGCTGAAGATGCGGATGTAGAATCGGATGATGAAGATACGTCTGATTCAGCTCTAATTAGCCGTATTGTGTCATTGGTGGTTGTTCCTGAAACTGGTGAAGTACTTTGTGCTTCAGCTAATGGTTATGGTAAGCGTACACCAGTGGATGACTTCCCAACCAAGAAACGTGGCGGTAAAGGTGTTATTGCAATCAAAACATCTGAACGTAACGGTGAACTTGTTGGTGCGGTAGCGATTGATGCGTCTAAAGAGCTGATGTTAATTTCAGATGGTGGTACGCTGGTTCGTACACGTGCATCTGAAGTGGCACAAACAGGTCGTAATGCTCAAGGTGTTCGTTTGATCCGTTTAGGTGAAAGCGAAATCTTAGTCGGTGTTGTGGCGATCGAAGCAGTTGAAGAAGACGAAACTTTTGAAGAAGTGGAAGCAATCGAAACTGAGCAACTTGTAGATGACTCAACGATTATTGATCAAAATGACAATGAATCAGATCTCAATGAGCCTGAAGAAGACTAATTGAAGATTGAGAAAAGAGGGCGCTACGGCGTCCTTTTTTATAGACAGATAATTTTAGATTGATGAGTACAATATGAAATTAAAATATTTTGCAATGGCTTCACTTATTGGGCTGGGCGGCTGTGACCAAATAGGTCAAAAAGCCTTAAATGCAATACCAGACCCAAGTGCTGAACAGACTGAAGTTGCCCAAGCTGCCTATGATCAATTACGTGAAGGCAATTTTGAAAAGCTGTACACCTACTTTGAACCAGAACTCAAAGCGAAGTTTGAACAGAATGAAAAAGAGCTGCGTAAATTTGCACGAGGTATTCCGAAACAAGATTACTCACGCAAAAATATAGTGGCTAAGCACATTGAAAGATCGACTGAAAAGCCGTCTTTATATACGGTCACTTATGAGTACGGTTATACCAATAAAAACCTTGTACAGTACGATGTAAGTTTTGATAAACCCGAAGGAAGTAACAAAATTCGAGATTTTAATATTTCAGTGTTTGGCGAAAAAAATAAATAAAGTTTGGAAAAATAAAACAAAGCTGTAAAAAAGGACGCCGAAGCGTCCTTTATTATGTCATTAAATTAAGCGGCATCTTTTAGATTAGCAGCATAATTTTTTTGTTTTTCAGTATCAAATTGGCCTTCCCATTTACTGATCACCAGTACCGCAAGCGCGTTACCAATTACATTCAGTACAGTACGTACCATATCTAAAATACGGTCAATACCTGCAATGAATGCCAGACCTTCAAGTGGAATACCGACACTGCCGAGAGTCGCTAGCAAGACCACGAAAGAAACGCCTGGTACACCTGCAATCCCTTTAGAGGTAATCATCAAGGTTAGGACCAGAATCACTTGTTGGGTGATTGTCAGATCGATCCCGTAAAGCTGAGCAATAAAGATAGCCGCAATACTTTGATATAGGGTCGAACCATCGAGGTTAAATGAATAGCCAATTGGAATCACGAAACTGGTAATCGGTTTCGGAGCACCATAAGCTTCCATTTTTTCCATAATACGGGGGAGGACAGTTTCAGAACTTGCAGTTGAATACGCGAGAATCAATTCATCTTTTAAAATCTTGATAATGGCCCAAACACTGAAGCCACAGAATTTAGCAACTGCACCTAATACAATGAAAATAAAGAAGAAGATTGCACCATAAACTAAAACTGCGAGTTTAAGCAGTGGCACAAGAGAGCTGAAGCCGAAATTCGCAACAGTTGCAGCAATCAAGCCGAATACACCAATAGGTGCAAACATCATGATCATGTGCGTAACTTTAAACATCGTTTCAGAAACAGCGGTCAACACTTTAATTAAAGGTTGTTTTACTTCCTGATCAAGCGCACCTAAACCTACACCAAACATCACAGAGAAAAAGATGATTGGGAGCATTTGACCACTAGTCAAAGCTGCAAAAAAGTTAGATGGAATAAGTGAAAGTATTGTTTGAATCAAACCATGAGAATGTTCACTGACTTCATGTGTTGTTTCTTGATACTTTGAAATATCGACTTGCGTCAATGCAGACATATCAATGCCGGCACCAGGTTGGAATACGTTGGCTGCAACTAAACCGACTAAAATTGCAACTGTGGTAATGATTTCAAAATAAATAATCGTTTTGAAACCAAGTTTACCTAAGTTACTACCGTGACTTGTATTGGCAATACCTAAAATAAGCATCGACACAACAAGCGGAATAACGATCATCTTAATGAGGTTAATAAAAATTGAGCCCAAAGGAGTCAAAAAGTTATTAGCTAAAGCATCACGATATTCAGGAGAATAGTGTAGGAAAGCACCAACAAGTATACCTAGAATGAGAGCAATCACGATTTGCCAGGCAAGGCTCACCTTAATCTTTTTCATACATCAGCTCTTATGTCAGATTTGGGAGAAAAAAGCCCACAGTCATCCACGAACAAATGTTGCAGACAGACTGAATCCGCAATGACAAAAAGTTCTGAATAATTTGGGAGATAAATACGACAATATTTTGCAGTTTATATGAGAATACAGCCAACGATTTTGATCAAAACCAAACTGTTTGATCGATAAATTATCATTTTAAGTTGTATAAGCGATTCGATTGTTAAGTTTAATTTATAAAACGAATAAAATTGAGTTATTAATAAACACTTCACAAAATTTCTGATTTGCCTAGAAAGATCGAAAAACTAAATGTGAGCCTGTATTTTTCATTTTTATATAGAAGTTTGCTTTATACTTGTGAGGCAGATAAATCAGTGAAAATTCTATAAATCACACAGATTATCCGAAATAAATTTTAGCTTTATATATTTTAATAATAACCAGAGGGCTTGTACGGTGTTGAAAAAATTAGTCGTCATCATCACTTTAATCTTACCTATAACGGCTTGTGAAAAAATCGGCGATTTCTTGATTGCAAAATTCGAATCAAGCCTGCCAAGTGAGACAAGTTCACAGCGTGTGAAGTCAGAAAAATTATTCGTCGCGCTACACGAACCCCATCAAGACACCTTTTTGGCATTGGTTGAAGAAAATGTTCGTGATGCGATGCTGGCAGATCCAGAGCTGTTTTCACGTATGAAAAAACTGATTCCTGCAGGTCAACCTAGCGCTGAGGCGGAAGTGATTCAGCGAATGGCAAATACTCGGCTGGGAGAAGGTGAGACCACAACAATTGTGTATAAATATGATTATCCGCAAAAAGAACTGTATATGAGTGTGGTCTTTGCAGGTCATGATGGGGACGATAAAGTGAAAGGATTCTGGCTTGAAAACGCTGCAGAAAAAGAATCAGATGATTTGGTTACTGAGATCACTTCAGATGCAGATGATTTTGATATTCAAGTGGATGAGGCATCGACTGTCACGCCAAATGCATACAGCTAATAGATGACAGCAAGAATTTAAATTTGAGACATGATTAGATACAAAGCGTTCGAGTCTATGATGAATAGGTTTGAACGCATTTCGCTTGAGACCAGACATGTCTTACAGCACAAACAGTTTTATCTTTTGGCAAACTTTAAACGCCAGACAGCAAGACATAAAAAAATCAGTCCAATACTTGTGAGGTAAAGCAGTTTTGGGATGACGATTACTGTAGGCACACCCATCTGATTGAGTTGAAGGAACATTTGAATGCCTTGGGTCGAAGGTAATGCTTGAGCGAGTATTTGCATCCATTTAGGCATAGCTGCATGTGGCCATGCCGTTCCCGAGAGTAGAAAAAGCGGAATAGAACTAAAAACGATGACATGTCCTGCACGTTCTGGCAGGTCAAGAAAAGTTGCGAGATAGAGGGTCATCGCAATAATACAACTGAGGAAGATGGGCACAGCAATGAACATGCCCCAAAAATTTCCACCGCGTGGATAATCATTCAGCCAAAAGGTAAAACCAAATAAATAGAAGCATCCCAACGTTCCTACGGTCAAAATACACAAGAAGATGCCAGCCAATTGTGTATAGCTCGGACGCCATGCTGTGTTTTGTCGATAGGTCGCAATCAGCATGCACAGACCCAATAAAATCGTCTGATGAATAATTAAGGGTGCAACCGCTGGGAAAATATAGCTGCCGTAGCCTGAAAGTGGATTAAACAATGGAATCTTATGGATAGATAAAGCTGGGCTAAAATCGGATATGTTCTGGAATTTTTCTGCATATTCGCCGAGAGCATTTTCCATCGAACTGGCTAAACCTAAGCCAATTTTTTGCGTCTTTAGAAAGTTTGCAGCACTGAGATATAAACCAATTCCACCGGTTTCACCACGGCGAATGCTATTTGAAAGATTACTCGGCAACAGTAAAATCCCGTCAGCTTGCTGACTTCGGAGCATATTTTCAGCTTCCGCAAAATTACCAGTCACAGCTAGAATTTCTACATTGGGACTATTGGCTACAGCACCAATAATCGTATTGGTGAGTATGCTTTGTTCCTCATCCACCACAATAATGGGGAGCGATTCTGCGTGTTCCGCTTGATAAGCAATGGGATAAAAAAAACTGTAAAGAAAAACAGAAAGCACTAAGGTGGTAAAAATCGAACTGTGCTTAACAATATCTTTAAAGGTTTGAATATAGTGTCTGAGCAAAGTTGATAGAAATGACACGATTTTATTCATATGCTTTGCTCCTTCAGTACTTTCCGTAAAAAGAAGCTGGCAAGAACCAAATAGAACAGACAGTAAATGATCAGGGTGACAAGCGGTGTGATTGAAATGGAGATTGGGCTACCAATGACCCATTGTTCTGTTTGTAATTTGGCATAAGGCGTATAGGGAATAATATTGGCCCAGAATTTTGTAAACATCGGCGCGTTATTCAGCGGCAATGTCACCCCTGCAAAACTCAGTGATGAGCCACCATATACCGCAATAAAACCAAAAGATTTGGTGAGATCACGTGTCGCCAAAACTACAGTAGAACTGATAAAGGCATAGGCTGTATAAAAAAACAATTGCCCGAGCAAAATTAGCAGTAATGAACCCTGAACAAACCACCCTCGAAACACGATTAGCCAGAACATCCATGCCCATGTCCAAGCGGTAAAAATGAAAACATAACTGAGATTTTTAGCGATTAAAGCTTGAAAGACAGAAGTCGGTTTCACCCATTGATTTACAGTGCCATATTTGATTTCTTGACCGACTGAAAATGCGACACAGCAACACAGTAATAAATGCAGAATCGCAGGAATCATGTACGGCTCTAAATAGAACTCATAATTTAAACCTGGATTATATAAAGGTGAAATTTTGACATTGGGTGTCGGTGCATCGAGGTAGGGAATTGTATTTTCTAAATACTGATGACCACTAAAATCGGCCATGGCTTGCAATGTACTTAGCAGCATGGCTGATGAAATACTATTGCCGACACTAAAATAGCTTTGGTTATAGGCAATGCTGACTTCTGCATCTTTTGCTTGAACCAGTCGTTGCTCTGCACCAGCAGGAATATGAATATAGCCCCAAATTTGAGTCTGATTTAAAAGCTTTTCAGCATCATCCATACTGGGTGTAATGGTGGCTACTTTTAAGGTATGGTTCAGCTGCGCAAAATGAGTAATGTTACGGCTTAAACTGCTTTGATCTTGGTCTATGATCGCAATGGGTAAATGATCTGGTTTGCCTTGAGCAAACATATTGGTAAAGAGCAAAATCACAAGGGCAGGGGCAAGTGTGACCATACACAAGTCCCATTTATGCTGCATCAAATAGCGAAACTCACGCAGAATGCCCCTAAACATTATTTACGCTCTTCGATTTTAAACAAAACGCTCATACCCACTTTTAAGTCAGCAATCGGCTGAGCGGGTTTCAGTTGGACTTTAAAACTACGAATATCATAGCCGCCCGTTTGCCGCGTGGTTTTAATCGTTGCAAATTCACCTTCGGCTTCTATGTGATCAATTTTAAAATCGGCAGATTTGTTTAGCGCCGGTATAAATCCTTGCATGGTCTTGAGTTGATACACTTGAGCATACTGGTCTTCACGGACATTTAAGCTAATCCACAAGCTATCATCTTGAATCAGACTCACTACGGGCACACCCATCGCAACTAATTCTGAAACTTTGCCATAGGTTTTTGAAATGGTGCCATTGGAGGGTGCAAACAATTTGGTTTCAGCCTCAAGTGCATTGGCTTCAGCCAACGCGGCTTGCGCAATCTTGACTTGGGCATCTGCCGAGCTTTGTTGTTGCGGTGTACTGCCACGTTTTGCACGCGCATATTGTTGATAAGACGCTTCTGTCATTTGTGCAGCAGACACTGCGGCAGCTTGCATTTCATCACGGCGTTGTCGTGAAATGACACCTTCTTTATAGAGGTTTTGACCACGTTGGTAGGTGGTTTGCGCCAATTGTTGCTGTGCTTTTAGACTTTGCCAATTGGCATATAAACTATCAATATTTTCTTGTTGAGAGCCACGTTCAGCTGTGGATTGCAGTGCTTGCGCAGATTGGAGAGCAGCTAAAGCCTGTTGTTTCTTTGCATCGACTTCGGGGCTGGTTAAACGAACCAGTGCTTGACCTGCTTGTACTTTTTCACCGTCATGCACATATATTTCTTCGATACGACTGGGTACTTTTGTACTAATGTGGATGGTTTCTGCCTCTACTCGACCTTGTAATTCAACCTGCTTGGGCTGATAACTTTTCCATAAGCCAAATGCAATCAATGCCAAAAGTAGTATCAATATAATGCCAACGGCAATTTTTATCAGTATAGATTTCTTATGTTGGTCTTTTGTTGGGGAGAAAGAGTGGTCTTGCTCTAGAGACGTTGAATTAACAGATTCTGTCGGCTTTTTATCCATCGCGATTTCGTCTTGCGTACTACTGTTTTCCATAACAGGCTTTGGTACAACCGTATCATTTGTTGATGTAACAGATGATTTATCCTCAGTTGAGGTGTCTTTTGGTTGATCAGTTGAATCCTGATTCATGTGCATTTCCCCAGTCTAAGTTTAACGGATGTAATCGGTGTGTGTTTGATTGATATAGCTTTGGAACTGGTCAATGCTCCCGTGACTTTGTAGCAATGTTGCAAGTGACATCACGTATTTATAAGCATTGAGTGCCATTTCACTTTGTAGCCCGCTCAGTGCATTTTGTGCATCAATCACTTGTGTGGCTGTTCCCATATCTTCTTTAAATGAAAGTTGTTGAATTCTTAAATTTTCTTGAGCAGCTTTTAGGTTTTGCTGCAACAACAGGTGACTTTGTTGAGCGCTGGTGACTTCATTAAATGAGCTATAAATCAGGCTTTCAATTTCTTGTTTGGTACGCTCAGTCATTAACTCAGATGCATAGCGTTGAAGTTCAGCAGCTTGTACGGATTTGTTTTTATCAATACCTGAAAATAAGTTGTAGCGAGCGGCAACACCAACGATCCAGTTTTGTTTATCGTCGAGACTATATTCGCCAAATGCAAAGACGTTGGGTTTTTTTGCTGCGCTTTGGGCTTTCACATTGGCACCAGCCAATTGACTGTCCAATTGCATTTTACGCACCAAACTAGACTGATCCTGATAACTTTTTAGTAAGGCGGTTATATTTTGATTGTGTTGCTGATTGATAAATAATGGCGTTGAAAGATCAGTAATTTGGCTGCTTTGCATTAAGTTGTTTAACTTAAATAAGCTAGAGCGGAGATTCGCTTCAGTATTTTGAAAAGTTCTGAGCGCATTATTCTTCGCCACTTCAAATTGCATACGCTGGCCTTTGCTAATGAAACCCTGTTGTTCCATTTTGAGTGCATTGGCATAGTGTTGTTGCATCGCATTTAAATTGAAGCGGCTGCTTTCGACTAATTTTTTTTGTAATTGAGCATTGAAGTAGGCTTGGATTAATTCAAAACGTTGCACATCTTGTTGTTGTTCACTGCTTATCGCGCTGCGTTTGGCTTGGATATTGGCAATTTCCTTGGCGCTAGACGTTAACCCACCGGTATACAGCGGCATCATTACGGAAACGGTAGGGCGGATCACTTGATCATCTAAGACCACTTGGGAAGAATCTGGAATTAATCCGACACCATCACGGATTGGCTGTTGCAGACTGTCTTTTAATGGGTCTGCCAAATCACTCGGTAAGCTTTCATCAATTTTATTATTAATGCCATTACTCAGCGTTTGTTCTAAGTTGTTTTTTAAGGCGCCGAGAGGAATATCGAGTTCATTATGAAAGGCATAGGCACGGACGTTTAAATCCACACGAGGTAAACCAAGGCCTTTAATGGCCTGAGCTTGAAGTTCGGCAGATTGTTGTAGCGCTTGGTTGGCCTGAGTGCTAAAAGAACTAGTGAGTAGACTTTGTTCTGCTTGGCTATAACTGATACTTTGCGCAAGTACTGTCGGGCTAAAAAAAACACTCAAACAACCAAGGCCAAGCAGCAATCCTGAACGAAATGTATGTTTAATTTTTATAGAATAATCTGTTCGAGGTAGAGGCATAAAAACACACTCACAGCTAGGATGGGTTCATTATAGTCATTGTGATGAAGTTGGGTAAATTCACTAAGTTGTTGTATTGTTTCATATACATATGTAAATAAATTTTATCTTTGTAGCGCACGTCATTTTCGCACATTAAGACCTTAAATTAGCATCAATTCAAGGGATAAAAAATATCAGTAAATCTAATAATTTGAATTAATAAGAATTAATTTTGATCTTTATTGAAAATTTGACTTCAAATGTCAGACAGCATTGGAATATTTTCAGCTTTAACTACTGCAAGCACGCGTCAGATATGGTTAAATGCCATCATTTTATTGTGTTTCACTTTGAAAGGAAAACTCATGCGCGCGTACAACTTCTGTGCTGGTCCTGCTGCATTACCCACTGCCGTTTTAGAAAAAGCTCAAGCTGAAATGCTTGACTGGCAAGGCAAAGGCCTTTCGATCATGGAAATGAGCCACCGTAGTAAAGACTATGTCGCTGTGGCAGAGAAAGCAGAAGCTGATCTTCGTAAGCTGATGAATATTCCAGACAACTATAAAGTGTTATTCCTTCAAGGTGGCGCATCACTTCAATTCTCTGCGATCCCATTAAACCTATTGGGTAAAAACAGCAAAGCAGACTATATCCACACTGGTATTTGGTCTGAAAAAGCGTTGAAAGAAGCACAGCGTTATGGCGACATTAATGTTGTTGAAGCGGGTACCACCATTGACGGTAAACTTGCGATTACTGATCAAAGCACCTGGAACTTATCTGATGATGCGGCTTATGTGCATTATGCAGATAATGAAACTATTGGTGGTCTTCAGTTTGCCAACATTCCTGAAACGGACAAACCATTGGTTGCCGATTTTTCATCGAGCATTTTATCTGCACCATTAGACGTATCTAAGTTCGGTTTAATCTATGCAGGTGCTCAGAAAAATATTGGTCCTGCTGGTTTAACTTTGGTGATTATTCGTGATGATTTATTGGATCAAGCGAAAGCAGATATTCCAAGTATCTTGAAATATTCAGCTCAAGCGAAAAATGGTTCAATGGTGAATACACCTTCAACTTATGCATGGTACTTATCTGGCCTCGTTTTTGAATGGTTACTTGAGCAGGGCGGTGTAGACGCAATTTATAAAGCGAATATGGCAAAAGCTGAATTACTTTATGGTTATATTGATTCAAGCGATTTCTATGCAAATCCAATTGCAAAAGAATTCCGTTCAATCATGAACGTACCATTTACTTTGGCGAATCCAGAATTGGAAAAACAATTCTTGAAAGAAGCTGAAGAAAACCACTTGCTGAATTTAGCTGGTCACCGTTCAGTGGGTGGTATGCGTGCAAGTATTTATAATGCTGTTCCGCTAGAAGGCGTTCAAGCACTGGTTAACTTTATGGATGACTTTGCAAAACGCAACGCATAATCCTAAAGGCATAAAAAAAACCGGCAAATGCCGGTTTTTTTTATTGAATAGATTAAAAAATAAAAGTATGTAACACGTATGCACAAATCAGCATACCTAACATAAAAAATAAGCAGGACATTGGCTCGATTTGATATCGAGATTCCATGTGATGGTCAACTTGCGATAAGTTTTCTTCTTGCACGACTTTCATAGATATTCTTTCCGATCTATTTATCGTTAATTACTATTTCTTAAACGCATTTTTAACATAATTATTTGATTAAATAAAGTACTATCTACCATAAACTTACTAAACTATTTATTTTATTTAAAAATAAGCAACTAAATTGCTAAATTTAGTTTCATAAATTTCCTATCTTATTTATTTATATTAGATTTTTATATTTTATCTTTTGCAGATAGATTTATTTTTTGGCATTATTTTGAATTTAATATTGTGGATAAGTTATTTTAATTTGAATTTAAAAGTAGAATAAATCGACCAGCTTGTGGATAAAAAATATTCAATTATTTAAATATGCAGTGAATACACATGATTAGTGAGAAATAAAAAAACCACACTGAGGTGGCTTTTTTTATTTCTAAGTTCCTCAAAAGCAGTAGCTTATAACCATGCCTGGGTATCATCTGCAACAGCAGAACCATGAATGACATGCATAATCATCGAATGGGCGATACTGCCTTTGAAAGGAATTTCAGGTAATGCATCAAATTTAAAGAAAGCTGCATCACTGATTTCTTCTTCTTGTAATTGAAGTTCACCAGCAGCATATTCTGCTTTAAAGGCGATCATTAAATTACTTGGGAAGGGCCAAGGTTGGCTGGCTAAGTATTGAATATTTTTGACCTTTAAACCCACTTCTTCTTCAGTTTCACGACGAACCGCTTCTTCTAAAGTTTCACCGACTTCAACAAAACCCGCGATCAGTCCATACATGGCACGGACATTTTTTGCATTTTTTGCCAATAAGATTTCATCTTCACCACGGGTAATGACGGTAATGACACAGGGGTTTACACGAGGGTATTGGTGATAACCGCAAGCAGGGCAAACCATGGCATATTCTGTGGCGTGGACTTGAGTTGCAGTACCGCAGTGGCTACAAAATTTATGATTACGGCGCCATTCTAAGAGTTGAATAGCACGGCTGGCTTGTTCAAATTGCTGAACATTCCAAAGTTGTAAAAGTTGACGAATAGGGATGAGCTGTAAGCCTTCAGGAATTGGCTCATTTTCAAGTAGATCACGGGCAATCACTCGATCACCCGTGCTGATATTTAAATCACTTGCGAGTTGCTCAACTTCGGGAAGTTGAAAGTTTTCATCGACCAGCAATTGCTGTTGTTTGAAGATATACGCAAGTGACAATTTAGACATTAGGCTGCTGCTGATTTCAGTTTTTCGCTACTGTCCAATGCTACCTTAAACATGCCCTGTAAAACAGGTTGTTTGTTCTTTAAATTGTCAATCAACATATCTGCGCTTGCCAATGAATCTAATGCTTGATTCACTTCATTTGCTTCAATGGCTGTTGACGATTCAACTCGTTTCAAAATGAATTGAGCTGTTGAGTTCAGTGCATTTTGAGCCGCATCTGCATTGAGGAACAACATTGCACCACCAATTTCGCGGAATTGAGTTGCAGTCGCTTCAAGTTGTGTCAAATCTTGGTTTTGTAAATACTGAACCAAAGATTGGCTAGCAGCATCAATTAAAACCTTGGTCTCATTTAACAGAGCAGCGTGTGCTTCATCTAAACGGTCGAGTGAAATATTCATATTATTCACACGAAGTTGTAAGCGGCTAGAAGTGTGATGACGCTCAAGCACACCAATCGAGTTCATGGCAGACAAGATATTGTTCATCAACTGCTGGGCAAAGCTTTCATCTTGTAAAATCTCAGCATTACCTAATGACGCAGCTTGACGCGACAGGTCGTTATACGCTTCATTTAAGTTCAAGACTTTGAAAATATTTGCCAATTCGTTCAATTTCGCTTGAAGTTCTTGGGTTTTTTCAGGCGTCATATTTTGATAGTTAAATTCAATATCATTACGAATTTGCGTCATTTCAGTCGTAACCAATTCACCAATGGTATGCATGGTTTCGAAGTCAGGACCATATAAATGACGACTGAAAACTTGCAATTGGGTGTCGGTAAGAAGGTCTTCACCGATATTTAACTTGCCACGAATATGATGAGAAATGTCATCTTCTTGGCTAATGCTTAGACTTAAGACATTGGCTAAATCAGAAATGGATGCTTTAAAGCGCTCAGTTCCTGCAAAATATTGAGCCATATTGCGTTCAATGCTTACCAAGGTACGTAAACGAGCATCGGTAATTAAGATTTGATCAATTTGATTAAACGCAACAAAAACCAAGTTCCAGTATTGTTTGCTTGGATGTTTGTCTGAAAGACCTGCTAAATACGTACCGACCAATTTAATCGCTTGCAAATCCAGCTCAGTTTCTTCTTGTTTAATCAATTTATTCAACGCCAACTTATACAGACGGTGAACGTATTTTGATTTTTCAAGTGCAGGAGCTTGAGGTAAGTCAAAGTCAGGAGTAATACAATCGAGTAGGGACTCAATGTGTTGGCCTTCCGACGTTAGAGGTTTACCCAAAGACAGTTCTAGACGATTAAGACTGTCCAGCAGGAACTGTGGAATTTTAACTTCACGCAAGCAGATAAATTCGATATAGTGTTTCAGCATGGTCGTGCCTTCGCTCAGTGCGATGACATCTTGAGTGTTAATTTGCGCAGGATTCCCCATGATCTTGCGCATTAACTCTGCTGAATATTGAGCGATTTTTGCCAAACTTGGCATATCAACTAAAGCTAGTACTTGAGCACATTGTTCAAATTGAATCAGTGCATCATCAATCCCGAAAGGTAAAGTTTGATCTTCAACTAAGGTGCTGACTGCTGATTCGACTAACTTGATTGAGTTATCAACCTCATTTTTTATTATCAGCAAAGCCGTTGGATCAAAATGGATAGAGGTTTGGTAAGACATGTATCTGCACCTTTCCTAGATGTTTTATCTTGTTTATTAACCGCCCCTTAAGGCGGTCCATGTTTATGGTTTTACTATAGCGTATGTAAGAATTGTTTATATACAAAAAGTAACACGAAATTTAGATTTTATTTCGCAAAAAGGCAAGGTGTACCATGTTTTTCTTCAAATTGTTTGACCCATGTCTCATGGGCTTCAAGTTCATCTGCTGAAGGTAAAATCACTGGTAATTCTATTTCAACAGCGGCGCGGGTTTGCGAACCATCTTCATTTTGCGAGTGGGTCAGGGCATCGATATCAAAGGATACCTGACCACCCGTCATTGCTAAGTATACGTCAGACAGAATTTCCGCATCGAGTAAGGCACCATGGAAGGTACGGTCACGTTGTGGAATTTCGTAACGACGCACTAATGCATCGAGTGAGTTTTTCTGGCCTGGATGCTTGGCTTTGGCCATAGCCAAGGTATCGGTGACTTCGCAAACTTCAGATAAGGCCACAAAACCGGCACGTTTGAACTCCATATCAAGGAAGTTCATATCGAAGGTTGCGTTATGCGCAATGATTTCTGCGCCTTTTAGATAGTCAAATAAGACATCAGCAATTTCAGCATACAGTGGTTTGTCTTTTAGAAAGTCATCACTGATTCCGTGAATATTTTCAGATTCACCGACAGGTTTTTGCGGGTTGATATAAATATGGATTGAGCTGCCGGTTAGTTTGCGGTTAATCATTTCCACCGCACCAACTTCAATAATGCGGTCTCCATCTTGGAAATAGAAACCCGTGGTTTCCGTATCCAAAATTAATTGTCGTGGGCCAGATACATCAACTGTTGCTGGTGTAATGACAATCATTGGATGGATTTCAGCAGCTTGCTTAGACTGTGTAGAAGCATCTGGACTCAACGTTGAAGCAGTGTCTGTTGCTTGTTGTTCTATCACAATGTCATCAATCTGCTCTGCGTCAATAGCTGACTCAGCTGAGATTTCTTCTGCTTCATCCTCGCTATCAGCAAATTCGAGTCCAAATGGATCATTTAATAGCCAGTCGGGTTCAGCTTTTTTTTTAGGTGCTTCAGCTGTAGTTGATGCCGCTAGTTTGATCTGTTCGAGGGTTTTTTCTGCGCCTAGATTGGCCAATTGATCGGCCATTTCATTTCCCGGATGGCCTGCATGCCCTTTAATCCAGTTCCATTCAATTTCCCGACCCTGACAAGTTGCATCCAGTAATTTCCACAGATCAGGATTTTTAACATCTTTCCAGTTTTTCTTTTTCCAACCATGTATCCACTCGGTAATGCCTTGTTTGACATAGTTGGAGTCTGTCCAAATAATCAGTTTTGCATCGGACGGACAGTGTTGAATGCCTTCAATTGCAGCAGTCAATTCCATACGGTTATTGGTGGTTTCAGCTTCGCCGCCGCAGAGTTTTTCTTCTCCAGTTTCACGGATGATATAGGCACCCCAACCCCCTAAGCCAGGGTTGCCTTTACATGCACCATCAACATAAAGCGTGATTGTTTGAGACATAAATCAAATCCGGAGAAAAACAAGCATTCAGAACCGTATATTGTATAACGCAAATGACAGAGAGAAATCCATTTCTGGCGATTTTTTTAATTTCTTGTAACATTTATACTGAAATAGCGTTAAATTAACGCCTTGTGTCTGTGTTCTGCTTCACTACAATGGCATATCTAAAAAATAAATTTTATATGAGTTGTCTGGATTTTTTTATGTATAAATCAACTGCGACTGTCTGGCAGCCTACGTTACCACAAATTTTTAAATTTACAGTCTTGGGTTCTGCGCTCGCAGCTCTTGGTCTGACGGGCTGTTCTTCATCGCAAACGACTAAGCAGAACTCAGCAAGTAAACAAGTTGGCTCAAACTTTCTCGATGCCAATAGTTTAGATTCACTCGAAGATTTACTTTCTGCAACAGACATGCGTGCCGTAGAAGGCGATCGCCTTTTAGTACTTAAGCATGGTGATGTATGGAAGCGTATGACTGTGGGTTTCAAAATGGATTTGAACCACTGGGATACGCGAATTGAAGCGCAGCGTGGTTGGTTTATTTCACGTCAACCATATATTGATCGTTTAAGTGCGCGTGCGTCCCGTTATTTATATCACACGGTTAAAGAAGCAGAACGTCGTGGTTTGCCGACTGAGTTGGCGTTATTACCAGTGATTGAAAGTTCTTATGACCCAGCAGCAACCTCAAGTGCAGCCGCAGCGGGCTTATGGCAATTTATTCCAAGTACTGGACGTATTTACGGCTTAAAACAAACCTCAATGTATGATGGTCGTCGTGACGTAGTGGAATCAACGCGTGCAGCTTATGAGTTTTTAGGTGCGCTACATAACCAGTTCGGTTCGTGGGAATTGGCTTTGGCTGCATATAATGCAGGGCCGGGGCGTATTCAACAGGCGATTAACCGTAACCGTGCAGCAGGTTTGCCAACCGATTATTGGTCGCTAAAATTGCCACAAGAAACCATGAACTATGTTCCACGTTTCTTGGCTGTTGCTCAAATTATTAAAAATCCAAGTGCCTATGGCGTAAGTTTGCCGCCAATTGCCAACCGTCCACACTTTCGTGAAGTGGCTGTAGGGCCTGCAAATTTAAATGAAATTGCATCTATTACCGGTTTAAGCCGTGCAGAACTCTATGCACTAAACCCTGGTCATCGTGGCGATGTGATTGATAGCAGCAGCCCAATGCGGATTTTAATTCCTGCGGATGTGAGTCCATCAGTTGATGCACGTTTGAAAAAATTACAATCAGGTGGTTCATCAGGTTATTGGGCAAGTAATTCAACTTATAACTTACCAAAAAATAATGTTGAAATAACACCGTCACGTGTTACTCCGCCGGAATTAAATAGTAAAACTATTCAGCCCGCTAAAGTGACGCCACCTACGCTTAAAACACAGCCGACAGTGACAGCTTCTGCCAAACCACCTGTAGTCGCTACAACGGTAACGCCGAGTGTTCCATCAGGAACGAAAGGCAAAACGCCAATAGGATCATCTGCTTTGGCTGCATTTGCATCGAATAGTGATATTCCAAGTGCGCCGCGTATTCCAGTCGCTGTAACACCTTCGACGCCTGTGAAAGCCGTGTCTGTCGAGCCACCACTCAGCGCAAATGAGCGTGAGCAAATCATGGCGGCTATTAAAGCTGAAGGTGAGACCAAAACAATAGATGAGGTATTAAAACCAGTAGCGACTAAAGCAGAACAAGAAGAAGTCGTTCAGGAAATTAAAGCTATTGCGCCGAAAGGCACTGAAATTGTCGATCCTTATGATGGCAAGATTAAGTTGACTGCGATTCAGACCAGTCAGTCAATTGCAGACCAACAAGGTAAAGAACTGACGAAAGGGTTCTCTTACCCGAAAAGCGTGGCTGAAAATACAGGTGCAGATTCCGAAGAAGCCAAACGCAACCAAGGTAAAAATGTCATTCGTACAGATTCTGAAATTGTAGTTGTACCACCTAAAGGTAAACGCAGTACTTATACAGTTTTGGCGGGCGACACATTAGCGTTGATCGCGATGAAAAATGGCGTGAATTGGCGTGATATTGCAGCTTGGAACCAAATTTCGCCAGATTCGACCTTGTATGTCGGTACGACCATCTATTTATATGATGCGAAACCGATTGTGCAAAATAATGAAGAATCGAAAGCTAAGCCTATCGCAGATAGCTATGTGGTGAAAGCAAATGACAGTCTTACAGCTGTTGCGAGTCAATTTGGTTTAAGTACGAAGCAACTCGCCGACTACAATGGTTTAACCACCACGAGTGGTTTATATGTTGGACAGAAATTATCCCTAAAAGAAACGCCTGCATCTAAAGCAAAATTGGAAGCTGATAAGAAAGCCGCTCAAGTTGTCGAAAAACCTGCAAAAGTTCAAACCAAATCCTACACGGTAAAACGTGGTGAATATCTAAAACTCATTGCAGATCGTTATGCGCTGTCAAATCAAGAGTTGGCAGATTTAACAACTGGTTTAACGGCTGGCAGTAGCTTGATGGTGGGGCAAAAAATTAATGTGCCATTACAAGCTGTAGCAGAAGTTGAGAAGCTCGAAAGCAAAGTCGTGAATCGCATTGAAAATGTCAAAGTTGATCCTGCGTATAAAGTTGAAAGCTATAAAGTGCAGCGTGGTGATACGCTTTACAGTATTGCGACGCGGTCAAAAATCAGTTTGTCAGAATTGGCGAGTCTAAATGATATGTCGGTAAATAGTGGGCTGATGGCTGGGCAAAGCATTAAAGTTCCTGCAAGTTCAACTGTTCCGGATACATATGTGGTGCAGTCTGGCGATACACTGACAGGCATTGCTAGTCGCTATGATTTAGGCATGGACTATGTCGCAAATTTAAATGGTATAGAGCGTAGTTCTGGTCTACGCGTTGGGCAGAAATTAAAATTAACAGGTGATGTCGCACCGGTTAAAGTAGAAACCAAAGCTGAGGCGACCAAAATTGAAAGCAAAACCAATACACGAACGAATTCCGTTGATGCGACCGATATTCATGTGGTGAAATCAGGTGAAACATTGGGTGTGATTGCGAAGAAATATCATCTTCAATTACGTTATTTAGCTGAATTAAATGGCCTAAATACCAATAGTGCGATTCGTGTAGGGCAGCGTTTAAAAGTAGATGGTGAACTACCTGCTGATGTAGCTAGTAAAGCAACTGAAACAAAAAAAACGGAAGCTAAATCCTCTACGAGCAATGTGAAACCAACAAATACTGAAAGGTATACCGTGAAATCAGGCGAGTCTTTAAATTCGATTGCTAGTCGGACAGGCTTAACTGTGGCAGCATTGGCTGAGTTAAATAACTTGAACCCGCGTGCTGGGCTTCGTGTTGGTCAAAATTTACAAGTTCCTAAAACCATCAGTGAATACCGTATTAAACGCGGGGATACGCTGATTGGTTTGGCAAGTCGTTATGGACTAGATACATCAAAACTCGCTGAAATGAATGATATGCAACCGTCTGCTCAGTTACGTATTGGTGAAGTGATAAAAGTACCGAACTGAGTCCAAACATTAAGGAGTTAAGTTGAATGTATTCTGCTTCAACTTCGCGTTACGTGTTTGGTATGACCTTGAGCATACTTTCAACAGGGGCGTGGGCTGCATTGCAGACCACGCCTTTTCTTGCCATACATAGTAGCCCTCAATATCATCAATTACAGGCAATGCCCTATGCCAATCCTTTTGCCACTAAAGGGGGCTATATCACGACTTCGAGTATTGGGAGTTTTGATAATTTAAACAGCATGAATGGAAAAGGGCGTTCTGTTGAAGGTATCAATTATCTATTTGATAGTTTGATGAGTTCATCTTTAGATGAGCCGGGTGTGATGTATCCGTTGCTTGCCGAAAAGGTGACATTTGACCCCAAAAAAACTAATTTTGTTATTTTTCATTTAAACCCAAAAGCACGGTTTAGTGATGGTTCCGAACTCACTGCTGAAGACGTTAAATTTAGTTTTGATACCTTTCAAACTAAATCAAATCCCGGTCTACAAATGTACTTAGCGGATTTGGACAAAACAGATGTTTTATCTAAATATCAGGTGAGGATGAGTTTTAAATCTGGTCATAATACTGATATGCCCATGATTTTGGCGCAAATGCCGATTTATTCCAAAAAAGATTGGGCAAAAAAAGATTTTACTCAAATTACATTGCAGCCCATATTAGGCTCAGGCCCTTACACGATTGAGACGATCGATGCAGGTAGGAGTATTCGCTATAAGCGCAATCCAGACTATTGGGGGCAGAAATTAGCTGTCAATCATGGTCGGTATAATTTTAACCATCTGAAATATGTATATTACCGCAGCCCAGACATCGCCTTTGAAGGCTTTAAAGCGGGTCAATTTACGTTATATGAGGAAAAGACCGCACGTAATTGGGTGGGAGCGTACAATTTTCCTGCTTTTAAAGACGGTAAAATTGTCAAATATCGCTTTAAACATGAACGACCGATTCCCACAAAAAGTCTCGTATTTAATACCCGTCGTGCGCCATTTAGTGATATTCGCTTTCGGCAAGCTTTAACTTTTGCTTATGATTTTGAATGGCAAAATAGAGCGTTGTTTTATGGGCAGTATCAGCGTTTACAGAGTTATTTTAGTAATAGTGTGTTAGAAGCAAAGGGAAAACCCTCTATCCAAGAGTTGGATATTTTAAAACCGATGTTATCGCAACTTGATCCTATTCAACGACAGGGGGTTTTATCCAATTGGCAATATCCTGTTTCTGATGGCAGTGGATTTAATCGAAAAAACCTTCTGCATGCACGCCAACTGTTATTGAATGCGGGTTATCGTTATCAAGACGGCAGATTGGTGGATGCAAAATCTCAGCCTGTGAAATTTGAACTTTTGATTCAGCAACAAGATTTGCAGCGAACCTTAATGCCATTTATACGAAATTTGAAACGTTTAGGTATTCAGGTGTTATTACGGCAAGTCGATGGACCGCAATACACCGAGCGTATGCGAAATATTGACTTTGATATGATCGTGGATGAAATGCCTCAATCGCTCACTCCAGCGGGTGAGCAAGCTCAACTTTGGGGCAGTCAAGCAGCCGATCAAGTGGGTAATTATAATTATGCTGGGATAAAAAATCCTGTGATCGATAAGCTCATTCAACAGGTGATCAATGCTCCAAATCGGGAGGAATTGATTGTTCGTACGCGTGTTTTAGACCGCCTGCTTAGAGCGGGTTATTATCAAATCCCAATGTTTGGGCAAAGTGAAAACTGGTTTGCCTATTGGCATATGTATAAGCAACCTTATGTCAAACCTAAACTTTCTGTAGGGATTGACTATTGGTGGAGTGATGTAGCTCAAGCCAAGCAAATAACACAATATCTACGGCAGCAATAAATACACCTGAATGACTAGGAATGTTAAAGCAACATGGGCACATATATTTTAAAAAGATTGCTCCTGATTATTCCAACATTGTTTTTCATTTTACTGATTAACTTTGTCGTGATTCAGATTGCACCGGGAGGACCTGTTGAACAAGCCATACAGCAAGCTGAGTCCTTTCAAGGTATGGGAAACACAGATGGTGGTGAAACTGCGACGACAGGCAGTAAATACCAAGGTGCTAAAGGCCTCAGTGAAGAAATGGTGGCAAAAATCGAAGCGCAATATGGTTTCGATAAACCATTATTCGAACGTTTTTGGCTCATGTTAAAGGGCTATGTAACGCTAGATTTTGGTACAAGTTTCTTTAAAGATAAGCCTGTGACTCAGCTGCTTTGGGAAAAGCTGCCTGTATCCTTATCCCTTGGCTTATGGAGTACCTTGCTGATCTATATGGTGTCTATTCCATTAGGCATTAAAAAAGCCCGTCAACATGGTCTGTTATTTGATAAAAGTACGTCTATTTTATTGGCTATCGGCTACGCCATTCCTGCTTTTGCCTTTGCCATTTTACTCATTGTCTTTTTTGCAGGTGGTTCATATTTTCAGTGGTTTCCTCTGCAAGGTTTAGTTTCAGAGAATTTCGCTGAGTTAAGTGTATTTGGCAAAATTGCAGATTATTTTTGGCATATGGCGTTGCCTTTGTTTGCTATGGTAATTGGTGGTTTTGCAGGCTTAACTTATCTGACCAAATACTCTTTTATGGAAGAGTTGAATAAGCAATATGTTCTTGCTGCTCGTTCTAAAGGTTTGACCGAATCACGTGTGCTGTATGGGCATGTATTTCGTAATGCAATGCTCATTGTCATTGCTGGTCTGCCAGAAGCATTGATTGGGATCTTCTTTGTGGGAAATCTATTTATTGAAATTATTTTCAATTTAGATGGTCTGGGATTGTTGGGGTTTGAAGCCATCGTACAGCGCGATTATCCAGTCATTTTTGGCACCTTGTTTATTTTTACCTTGATGGGGCTGATCTTAAGATTAATCAGTGATGTCATGTATCAAATGATTGATCTGCGAATTAATTTTGATTCGCAGGGGGCAAAATAATGTCTCCGATCATGCAAGCACGTTTTCAACGTTTTAAAGACAATAAATTAGGCTTTACATGCTTTATCAGTTTTGCCTTGATTTTTATGTTGTCCCTAGCTGTCGAGTTTATTGCCAATGATAAACCGCTCTTGGTTAAATACGATGATTCTTTATATGTGCCCGTATTGAAAAGTTATCCAGAAACCGCTTTCGGTGGGGTATTTGAAACTGAGGCAGATTATAAAGATCCTGTTGTTCAGCAACTGATAGAAGATAAAGGCTGGGCGGTTTGGCCACTGATTAAATTTTCCTATCAAACACCGAATTTAGAACTGGCTGTGCCCGTACCATCTGCACCAACTGCACAAAATTGGCTCGGTACCGATGACCAAGGGCGTGATGTGCTCGCACGTATTTTATATGGATTACGTGTGTCGCTCCTGTTTGGTTTTGCATTAACTTTTGCTTCAGCCATATTGGGCATCATCGTTGGGGCGATACAGGGCTATTATGGTGGGTGGATAGACCTCATTGGTCAACGGATTTTAGAAGTCTGGGGCGGACTACCGATGCTATTCATGGTGATGATTTTAGTCAGTATGTTTACGCCGAGTGTGTATTGGCTCTTTGTCATTATGCTGTTGTTTGGCTGGCCCACTTTAGTCGGCTTGGTTCGTGCAGAGTTTTTACGGGCTCGTAATTTTGACTATGTACGTGCAGCACGGAGTCTTGGTGTTACAGATAGCACCATTATGTTTCGGCATATCTTACCAAATGCGATGAGTTCCAGTCTTTCACAGCTACCTTTCATGCTTACGGCAAATATTACAGCACTGACAGCCTTGGATTTCTTAGGGTATGGCTTACCGCCTGATGCAGCATCCTTAGGTGAGTTATTGCTTCAAGGGAAAAACAATCTGAATGCACCATGGCTTGCCTTATCGGGATTCTTTACCTTAGCGATCGTGCTGTCTTTATTGATCTACATTGGGGAGGCGACACGTGATGCATTCGATCCTAGACGTCAATAATCATCAAGTTAATGTACCTCCCATCGTGTTAGAGGTGGAACATTTACATATTTCACATGCAGCACAGGTCTTGGTTGATGATCTAAATTTTAAATTGCATGCAGGTGAAACGATAGCGATTGTTGGAGAAAGCGGCTCAGGTAAATCGATTAGCAGCCTAGCTATACTCGGTTTGTTGTCGAGTGATCTGCAGGTCACAGGCAGCGTCAGCCTGAGTGGACAGAATATTCTTGGACTGAGTCCTGAACAGCACCGAAACATTCGTGGACAGAAAATTGCAATGATTTTTCAAGAGCCGATGACAGCTTTAAATCCCTTACATCGGGTTGAAAAGATTGTTGGTGAGTCACTGTTGTTACAGGGATGGTCGAAGGCAAAAACTCGGCAGCGGGTTATAGAATTATTAAATGATGTTGGTATTCCTGATGCTGAAGATAAGTTAAGGCGCTATCCACATGAGTTATCAGGCGGGCAGCGTCAACGTGTCATGATTGCCATGGCATTGGCCTTAGATCCTGATATTTTAATCGCTGATGAGCCAACCACGGCTTTAGATGTCACTTTGCAAGCGCAAATCTTAAATTTATTAAAGTCGCTACAACAGCAGCGTAATATGGCGATGATATTAATTAGCCATGACCTGAATTTGGTCAAGCGCTATGCAGAACATGTGATTGTGATGAATCGTGGGCAAGTGGTGGAGCAAGGTGGTGTTCAGGAAATTTTTGAGCAACCGAAGCAGGCGTATACCAAAAATTTATTAGATCATGATTTTGGTGTAGCAATAGATGTTTCGCAAACGCAGACACTTTTAGAATTACGCCAGTTAGGAGTGAAGTTCCCAGTCAAACAAGGCTTATTGAACCGCATCAAAAATTATGTCGTTGCGGTAGAAGCTTTGGATTTAACAGTAGCTGAAGGTGAGTCGATCGGTATTGTTGGAGAGAGTGGTTCAGGCAAAAGCTCTTTAGCACTGGCTATTGCTCGGCTCTTAGAAAGTGATGGCGAAATTATTTTAAATCAATACGCTATCAATCAACTTTCAGAAAAACAGCTCAGACCTCTACGTCGTGAATTTCAAATCGTCTTTCAAGATCCATTCAGTAGTTTAAATCCACGGCTAAATGTAGAGCAAACCATTGGTGAAGGTCTGGCCTTACAGCATTTATCTGCAAATGAAATTGTACAGCGTATAGATGAAGCTTTGCAGAAAGTCGAATTAGCCAGCTCATTTAAGCAGCGTTACCCACATGAATTATCGGGTGGGCAACGACAGCGAGTTGCCTTGGCACGTGCGCTGGTTTTACGTCCTAAACTGCTGATTCTCGATGAACCCACATCGGCGCTTGATCGGACGACACAAAAAGCCATCGTGAAGCTGCTACGGCGTTTGCAGCAAGAATTTAATATGAGTTATTTATTTATCAGTCACGATTTACACGTGGTCAAAGCCCTGTGTCAAAAAGTGTTGGTACTACGTCATGCCAAAGTCATGGAGTTTCAAGACACCGCAGATCTATTTACGCGACCACAAACGGGCTATACCCGTAAATTAATTGAAGCCAGCCAATACTAAAATCAAACATATGGATATTTTGACAAGTGTCATTGTCAAAATATCCTTGACCTTTAGAAAATAATAATTAGAGTAAATGCTCAGGACTTATTATTTCATTTTGGACATTGTCATGAGCCATTTAGCTGAAAGCTTTAAAATTCGTAATACCACGTTTAAAAATCGCATCATCAAAGGTGCAATGAGTGAAGCATTGGCCAATACCGCAGGCCAACCCAATCACCTACATTTTGGATTATATGAAGCTTGGGCGAAAGGTGGTTTAGGCTGTGCCATTACGGGTAATGTCATGGTGGATTTCCGTGCTAAAAATGAGCCGGGGGTTGTGGTCGCTGAAACTGAGCGTGATTTGGCGCAGTTAACACAGTGGGCTGAGTTGGGGAAAAAGCACGGCATGGTGCAATTGGTTCAACTTTCACATCCGGGTCGTCAATGTCCTAAAGGTTTAAATAAAGAAACGGTTGCACCGTCTGCTGTGCCATTTAGTCCGATGTTAGCTACAACGTTTGGAACACCGCGCGAACTTCGTGAAGATGAAATTTTAGATATCATTCAGCGTTTTGCACGTGCTGCACACATTTGTGAAAAGGCAGGCTTCGAAGGCGTGCAATTGCATGGTGCGCATGGTTATTTAATTAGTCAGTTCTTGTCGCCACTGACCAATAAACGTCAAGATCAGTGGGGTGGTTCAAATGAAAATCGCATGCGCTTTTTGCTTGAAATCTATAAGGCAGTTCGTGCTGCGACGACAGATGATTTTATCATTTCGGTCAAACTGAATTCTGCTGATTTCCAACGCGGCGGAATTAGCGAAACAGATGTGATTGAGGTCTTTAAGGCAATCGATGCCGCAGGGATTGATATGATTGAAATCTCGGGCGGTTCCTATGAAGCGCCAGCGATGGCCGGTGCTAAAGCAGAAAAACGTAAAGCCAGTACCATTGCTCGTGAAGCTTATTTCCTCGATTTTGCGGACAATATCCGTAAAGAAGTGAAATGCGCGTTAATGGTTACCGGCGGGTTTAGAACCGTGCAAGGCATGAATGCTGCACTAGACAGTGGAGCTTGTGATTTTATTGGTATTGCACGTCCATTCGCTGTTGAAGTCGATTTGGCTGATCGTTTATTGGCGGGTCAGGATGTTCGTTACGGTGTGGACAAAATTAAAACTGGCATACCGATGATAGATAAAATGGCGATTATGGAAATTATTTGGTATGCCGCTCAGTTTAAATCGATTGGTGAAGGCAAACAGCCAAATCCTAAACTTTCGCCGTTAAAAGTGTTTTTTAAATATCTTAAAGGCAATTTAACCGCGGTCATTAAAGGGCAAGTCAATTCACGTAAGTCGGCTTAATCAATCTTTGAATTTTTAGAATCAGGGCAACCGACATATATTCCTGTTATGGTTGCCTTCATTCATATCAATATTGCTTACAATAAAAATGTCTAAAATTTTAATATTAACGGTCATTCTTTCGGGGCTCAGTTCTGCCCTCTATGCCCAGTCCGTATTTCAGACGGGAGATATTATTTTTCATATCTCAAAGTCACAACAAAGTTTAAGCATTCAAAAGGCCACACATTCGCCCTATAGTCACATGGGCATGATCGTAAATAAAAATAACCAAACCTGGGTGCTTGAAGCCATTCAACCTGTGCAATATACCGCTTTAAATCAATGGATCGCGCGTGGGGAGAATGCTCACTATGTGGTGAAAAGGCTCAAACAACCCTTAAATGTGCCGCAGAAAACGAAGTTGGTACAACATGCAGAAAAGTACTTGGGCAAACCCTATGATATTTATTTTGAATGGGATGACCGTGCAATTTACTGTTCTGAAATTGTTTGGAAAGCTTATCAGCATGCTTTAGGAATCGAACTTTCTCCATTACAACAACTGAAACAATTTGATTTAAAACAAAATGAAGTGCAGCATCTAATGCGGCAGCGCTATGGTCAAAATATTCCGCTAAATGAGCAGGTGATTGCCCCTAAGGCCATTTATGATTCAAAACTTTTAAAAGAAATATTTAGAAATTAAGGCAATAAAAAAGCCCAAGTCGCAATGCTTGAGCTTTTTAATGAGTGGTTAAAACCAACTCGAATATGGCGTCCCTACGGGGATTCGAACCCCGGTTACCGCCGTGAAAGGGCGATGTCCTAGGCCTCTAGACGATAGGGACAGTACAGAAAGCAAATTTTAAAACCGTTCATTTCAGTCTAAGTTTTTAGACTAAATAATGGCGTCCCTACGGGGATTCGAACCCCGGTTACCGCCGTGAAAGGGCGATGTCCTAGGCCTCTAGACGATAGGGACTTAATAAAATGTACTTCTGAAAATTGGCGTCCCTACGGGGATTCGAACCCCGGTTACCGCCGTGAAAGGGCGATGTCCTAGGCCTCTAGACGATAGGGACGTTTCAGAGGTGGGCGTATATTAGGGTGAAAATCGGGGGGTGTCAAACGCTTTTCTATAAATAAATTCAGTTTTTGTTGTTGAGTGCATAAAATTAAAACAATTTGCTAAAAATGTTTGAAAAATACATTATTTATGTCGATTTTTTCAACACTTGTAAAATTGTAGCAATAACTTCTGGATGTGTTAAATATCCTGCAATATCGTGTGGGTGTTCAATCGATGTCTGAATTTGCTGGTTCATGATGGCGGGTTGAAAATCAAATGGTGCCTGACTCAGCGGAAAAGCGCTGAGAAAATCATCATGTGAATAAAAGTTTAACCAATCGCCTGAAATTGCATCAGATCGCTGTAAAGGTTGAGGTAAGTGGGCTTGGATGACACGAAAAGCCAAAGGTGAGCCTAAGGTGATAAAGCGCTGTATGTTGAGTTCAGGATGTAGCAGTAAAAAATGATACGCAATCACGCTACCTAATGAATGTGCAATCAACAGGGTAGGTTTCGTTTGATGTAATTGCTCATGCAGACGAGTGTGAACTGCCTGAATAAAATGTGGATTGGATAAATAAAGATAAGTTTCGACCAAAAATTTATGCAAAAGTGTGGCATGTAATTTTGGGAAATAATTCATTAAAACTGCAAAATCGCGTAGCGCAAGATCTTTGCCAAGTGCAGTGATCGATTTGAATGATTGGCTTAATCCAATAGCATCATTGAGGGTGATGTCAGGTAGATTATTTTGTACAGCGTGATGCTCAAGTACTTTTGGTGATTTTTCTGGGAGTTCAGTACGATGGATAAACGGAAAATGTGGCCACGTTTGAGGCGTCAAGGTGCTGGCTTGAAGCATATTCTGCAAATGATAACGCGTGAGTAAGTCCCCATAAAAAGGCATGCGCATATGGTGCTGTATATACGATAAAAAAGTCTCTTGATGGCTTTGCTTTAAGCCTTGAGACAACAGTGCAAGCCAATGCTGTTCGAGCGAACGTGCAGTTTGTTGCTGTTGATTCATGCCATGGATAAAGATGATCTGCATATTGCACCCCATCGACGGAACAATTTTTATTCTACTTTTATTAAAATATAGCCATAAAAAAAGAGCAACCGAAGTTACTCTTTTATTGTGTTTGGTATGACAACGCAGATCAATCTTTGTTGTGATACAAGGTGTAGTAGCTGATATAACATGCCACGATGAAGATCATACAGCAGATAAAGCCAGTCAACATTTCTGGGTCAAATACCATACTAATACAGGTAATCAGACAGAATACAAAACCGAGTATCGGCACGATTGGGAAGAGTGGTGCAGCAAAAGCTAAATCTTTTGCAGTTTTGCCTTCTTTATACCACTGACGACGGAAGTTAAATTGGCTTAAACAAATACTCATCCACACTACCACCATGGTAAATGCCGCAACACCTAACAAGTTTTTGAAGATGGTTTCTGGTGCAAATTGCTCAGAAAGTAAGCCCGGCATACCACCGATCATGGTCACAATTACTGCAACATAAGGAATACCACGTGAGTTCACTTTAGAGAACACTGCAGGTAATTGCTTACTATAGGACAATGACCACATCATTCGAGATGCAGCAAATAAACCAGAGTTTGCAGCAGAAAGTAGCGCTGTGATAATCACAAAGCGGATAATGTCTTCTGCATAAGGAATACCAATGTGCTGGAATACCGTTACGAAAGGTGAACTACTTACACCTTCGGCAGATAAGCCGGCTTCTTGATGGGGTAATAGTGCAGTAATAACAACAATGGTACCCACAAAGAAAATCAATAAGCGGAAAATCGCCGTGTTAATGGCTTTAGGCACATTTTTCGCTGGATCTTTGGTTTCACCCGCAGCAACACCAATCAGTTCAGTACCTGAGAATGCAAAGTTCACAATCAACATTGTAGCGAAGATTGGGAACAAACCTTCAGGGAACCAGCCTTGTGCAGTGAGGTTGCTAAACAGTGGTGCAGCTTCATAGCCTCTATAGCCTAAAACACCAAAAATGGCCAATAGACCTAAAATAATAAAGGCTACAACGGTAATCACTTTGACTAAAGCTAGCCAAAATTCAGATTCAGCAAACCATCTGGTTGAAATCATATTCAAGCAGAATACAAAAGCACCAAAGATTAGGGTCCACATCCACATAGAGCTGTCTGGGAACCATTCCTGCATTAAAAGTGCAGCAGCGGTAAATTCAGTTCCTAGCGTTACTGACCATGTCAGCCAATAGAGCCAAGTGATGGTATAACCCGTACCAGGTCCGATATAGCGTTTAGCATAAGCGCCAAATGAACCAGATTCTGGCATATGTACAGCGAGCTCGCCTAAGCAAAGCATCACCATATAGGCGATAATACCGCCTAAAAAATACGAAATAATGGCACCTACAGGCCCCGTTTGTGCAATGACTTCACCCGAACCAAGAAATAAACCAGTACCGATTGCGCCGCCAAGCGAAATCATCACCAGATGTCGAGTACTCATAGCGCGTTTTAACGGCGCAGAATTGCCCTGATGCGAAGCATCATTCGGAGAATGTGATGACTGCATAGAGAAAAAGGAGAATCAAATAATGAAGCGAGTAATTGTAGAGAAGAATGCAATGATGATGCAATCAATTAATATAAATTATAGATAAATAAACTTTAAGTTTGTCAGAACTGACAGAAGAATTGGCGTCCCTACGGGGATTCGAACCCCGGTTACCGCCGTGAAAGGGCGATGTCCTAGGCCTCTAGACGATAGGGACGTTTTAAGGTGCTGTCATAGTATGAATAAACATGATGTGAGTCAAAGAAAAAATTTAAATCTCAGCTCATTTGTCTGTTATTTAAACATATAAATCAACGATTAATAAATTATAGAAAAGAAAGGCTTTGAAAATAAAAAAGCGAACCCAATGGCTTTGGATTCGCTTTAAAGATTAATCATTAAATCAGCTTAATCTTGATTATGATATAACCAATAATAACCTGCATAACATGCCGCCATAAAGATCAAGCATCCAATAAAGCCTGAAAGCATTTCAGGATCTGCAGCCATACTTAAACCTGTTGCGGTACAGCAGACAAAGCCAAGGATTGGAACCAGTGGGAACCATGGTGTACGGAATTTAAGTTCTGACACGCTATGACCTTGTTTCAGCCATTGGCGACGGAAGTTAAATTGACTCCAACAAATACTCATCCACACGATCACCATAGTGAAAGCGGCAACCCCCATCAAGTTTTTGAAGATCACATCTGCGCCAAATTGTTCTGACAATAGACCTGGTAAACCACCGATCATAGTGACCAATACAGCAATATAAGGCACACCTGTTTTGCTTAATTTGCCGAAAGCACGTGGTAATTGTTTTTGTGCAGACAGTGCCCACATCATACGCGATGCAGCATATAAACCAGAGTTAGCTGTAGACAGTAAAGCTGTAATAATGACGAAACGAATTAAGTCTTCTGCATAGGGAATGCCCATCAGGTTAAATACGGAAACGAATGGGCTACTACTTAAGCCGCCATGTCCACCAACATTTAAACCTGCATCGGTATAGGTCAACAGTGAACTGATGACGATAATAGTGCCGACAAAGAAAATGATTAAGCGCCATACCGCAGCATGAATGGCTTTAGGCACATTCTTTTCAGGGTTTTCAGTTTCACCTGCAGCGATACCAATCATTTCTGTACCATTAAAGGCAAAGTTCACGATCAATAGCGTGGCAAACAGTGGGAACAAACCATTTGGCAGCCAACCATGTTCAGTCAAATTGTGGAACATTGGAGCTGATTCATAGCCTTGGAAAGGCACGAAACCAAAGATGCAGGCAAAACCAAGGATGATGAAAATCAACACTGTTGCAACTTTCACCATTGATAACCAAAATTCTGACTCTGCGAATGCGCGTGTAGAACTTAGATTAGAAATCAGTACACCAGCAGCAAAGATCAGTGTCCATAACCAAATAGAGGTTTGTGGAAACCATTCCTGCATCAAAATAGCCGCCGCAGTAAATTCTGTACCTAAGGTGGCAGACCAGCCCAACCAGTACATCCAAGACACCATATAACCGGTACCAGGGCCAATATAATTTGTCGCAAAAGCACCAAAAGACCCAGAAACAGGTAAATGTACGGCAAGTTCACCCAAACAGAGCATGACCATGTAGGCAATCAAACCGCCAATAATATAGGCAAGAACAGCGCCTAAAGGCCCAGCTTGTGAAATAACTTCACCTGAACCCATAAACAAACCAGTACCAATTGCACCACCAAGTGAGAGCATCACAAGGTGTCGAGTCGTCATCGCACGTTTAAGCGATGGACTTTTACCTTCAGCAGACGAGTGTTGCGAAGGTTCAGAGGGAGATTGCATAGTGAAATGAAAATTGAACGAAAGGTATATTTTATGATTGAATGCAGTGAAATGATTGATAAATCGAATTTTTCTTATAATGTGATAATACTGATCTAAAATTTAAATCTTTAGCACTGACCATTGGATTAATGGTCAGGAGTTTGATACTCAGCTTCAGAAGTTGCAGGTACTTGAGTTTGTTCAGCTACAGGGGCTTTGTTGTCATCGCGGCTCACAATATACAGATAGAGTGCAGATGGAAATAAGATGGCTAAAACCAAGAGCAACTTTTTAAACATAGGGTATTCTTACATCAAAATAGATCAAGCTGAAGTATAAACAAAACCAGTCAGGCTGTAATTAATTAAAGTTTGTGGTTTTTCTGTTCTAGATTGGACAGTATGATTTGGTAAATGTCGGGGTAGTGTTGTTTAAAGTTCCGTTGTTGCATGATTGTGATGGTTGAAGCATTTGGCTCGACACCCAGTTTTAAAATTTTTTGGGTTAAAGCGAGTTGAGGGGAGCGACCATCAAAATGTGTATTTAGTAAGTTACCATCGGTATATTTTACTGTGAGTCCGATATTCAGGAGATAATCAAAAACATCAGGCAAACCAAAACCGGCAGCTTTGTAGAGTAAATTATATGTTTCTGCACGATAGCCACGGCCGTATGTTTGATGTGTTTTTAATAATCCTAATGCATTATAAAATTCTAACTTGGCAATAATTTCTTGTTCATTAATAGAACCATCGCCATTTTTTAAAGTCCTATTGATGGTATTAAAAGTCACATCGTTTGAGCTGGGTTTGCAATTAGCAGCAATCAGTCGCTTGATATCTTGAAGTGGAAGTATAAGATGCGCTGTGTCACACATTTTTTTAACTTCTTTATTTTTCATTTTACTGCTTTGAATATTTTTATTTTCAAATTCCTGCACTATGGCTGACCAACCATATATGTTTATAAATTTATAATAACGAGACGTATCATTTGTCATCCCTTTGATCTTTTTAAAGTCTTGAATGTTTTTCACTGATGGTGCATTGGTAGAGAGATTTTGTGGTAATGGAGCATTTGCAAAGCAATGCATACTCATTAGCAGGCAGCTGGTAATAACGATGTTTTTCATGGTTTGTGTGCTTTTAATAAATTGTAAACGTCAGGATATTTGGTTGAAAAGTCATTCTGTTCCATTTGTTTATAAACGTTACTATTGGGCTCGATTCCTGCATTCAGTAGTTTTTGAACCAAACTCACAGAAGGGTTACGGCCTTTGATATTGTCTAAAATTAAATTACCATCCACGCCCGTGTAATCGACACCAATACTCAGCAAATAATCAGAAACGTCTTCAAGCCCCCAACCAATTGTTTTAGATTGCAAAGAGCTTTTTTCTTCATACGGGCCAAATTTATACGTAACGTGTGTTTGTAAAACATTTTCCGACTTGTAGAGTTTTAATTTTTCAATGATTTCGTTTTGATCTATTTTGCCTTCTGCATTGGTTAATGCGCAATTAATAATCATAGAGGATGAACGGCCATTGAGTGGTTTGCAATTTGCTTTAAATAAGCGTTTGGTTTGATCGGCAGTGCTATGACTCAGTGCAATTTCGCAAAGTTTTTCTTTTTCCCTTTTAGGCATTTTGCTTTTTAGGATGGTTCCTTTTTCAAAATCACGAACGATTGACTCCCAACCGTATTTGCTTGCTGTTCGGTAATACTGTATTGCTTCTTCGCTCAATTTTTTTGGTTTTTTCGCTTGTATTTGAGTGTCATGATCGTTGGTTTCGGGAATAGAAGATTCTTGGTCATCATTCAATGCTGTTTGATTTGTATGATTGGCATCGTGCTCAACAGTATTTGAAGGATTTATCGGTAGGCTGGCTTCTGGTCTAAAAATGTAGATGAAGATACCGAGACATACTAGGCACAGGCCAAAGATTAAGATTATTTTTTTCATTTTTTCGTCTATTTAAAAATGAATCAAGAGCGTTTTGAGGCGCTCTTGATAGGGGAAAGTTTAAAATTTAAATGTGACATCAGCAATGAACTGTCGCCCAATTTCAGATCTAAGTCTGTTGGTCGACTCACTAATACCTGGGGTGGTATAGATATTATGTCGATTGGTAATATTGTTAATGGTTAAACCGAATATTGCTTTGAGGTCTTTAGCGAAATTGAAATCATAAGTGGTACGCATATCCCAACTAAATCGAGGTCTAATCGTATCTGTAGCATAGGCTTCCAACAGGACACCATCATGCTCAACTTTGTTTTTTAGTTTATACGTATCTTTATATTCAGAGTTGTAGCTTAAAAAGTTATTAATCTTTAATGGTAAATTTGAAAACTCAATGTCCCAACCAAAACGAGCAGTCCAAGGCTGATTGAAATTTTCAACAGGACGTTCATTAAATTGGATGAGGCTGCCGTTAAAGATAATATCGCGATCTTCAGCAGTCGTATTACTGTTAACGTTATATGACTCAGAATAGTCTAAATAATTTTTTTCTGATTCAGTGTAATCAAAGCCAAAGTTAAACCCGTGCAGAGAGTTTTTATATACGACTGGCAGTATATTTCTGAGTGTGAGTGTGTAAATGTCAGCTTTTGCTTTACCACTATTACTATATTCAAAATGATCGATGGTGTTGCTGGTGGTTGGATCAATAAAACGATTTTTTGTGATTTCATCTTTGCTATCACGATTCACCCATTTCAGACCAAGGTTCCAGTTTTTAACTTGGCTATTAATGGCAAACACAATTTCGTCAGCATAAGGGGTCTTTAAATTGGCACGTTGAACATTGGAATTAGCTAATATTAAATCTGATAACCCAGTTTGAGTCCAATAATCTTCAGTTTGATTTTTTGTGCGTTTTAAATTGTATTCCAAAAATGCAAGTTGATCTTGCAGTTCAGTGGCTAAGGTATAGTTTGCATAATATCGATTCCATCCCGTAGTGAAGGACAGAAGATCATTTTTTAGCGGTTTATAGTTAAAGGCAGTACGAGGTGCAATATTTAAATTTTTCGATAAGCTATCATAATCTGCACGTAAACCTAAACGCGCTGAAAAATTATCCCAAGTCGATGTGTTTTCAATGAAGGTATGCACACGTTGTTGGTCAATATTAACTTTACCTTTTTGATAATACTTGCCATTTGTTTGATATTGGCCTTGATAGTTATTTTCATCCGTTGCTTCATCACAAAGAATATCACCTGCCGTACAGCTAATGCCTGAACTAGATGTAAAAGTCTTAGGCTGATTATACATATAGGCATCGTTAGGCCGTTCCCATGCAACTTTAGAATAGTCATAGCCCATACCAAAGCTTAATTGTTGCATGCTGTTGCCAATCTGAATGGTATCAACGCATTTTTTAGACTATACGAAAATGTATCTTGGTGTAATTCAATATCACTACTTGTGGCACCTTCACCAGGATTGGAACTCCAGTTTTTAGTTGGTGTTTGCTTCCAAAGAATGCCGGTAGTTGAATCATTTTCACGTGCTTGGCTTAGCGTTTGATAGCTAATATTTTGTTTTAATGTTGAATTATTGAGTTTACTTTCTAATTCACCAAAAAATGTCAACGTTTCTGTATTGCTAATACTTTTTGAATTTATTCGCTTATCAACGAAATTTAGACTGTCCAAATCCCCTAAATCAAAGCCAAACTTCGCTTTGGTTGTGTCCGAAGGTGTGTAAAAAAGGGTAGTCCCTAAGTTAATATTATTACGCTCGCTTTTGACTTTACTGCGATCTTCTAAACCACTCATTACTGGAACGATGGATTCACGTTTAGAGGCATAACTATTGATGCCCCATTGTTCAGAGAGTTTGCTGTATAGATTCAGGCTTAAGCCGTGTTTTTTATATTCTTTATTATTTGATGATGTTGGATCTTCAAACTCTGCAGCTTCTTCTTCATCGGTAAAATGATAACGTGACCAATCACTTTCCGTGTAGTCGTAAGTAACGGAGCCGTGGATTTTGCCAATTTCAGTATTTGGGGTACAAGTTTCAGCATTAACTACACCACCTGTAAATTCGCCGTATGCTGCAGAAACATTACTATCGATCAATTCTAATTTACAAATTAAATCGGTATTTAGGGCCATCCCTTGTGAGCCACCATCAAGCTTGCCTGAATAGGAGTTGCCGCTTGCCAGAGGGTCAAGGTTATTGGTGGTATTGACGCCGTTAATTACAAATTTATTTCGGTAAGTTTGCGCGCCATTAATAGATATCTCGGATGGTCGTAGCTCAGCCTGTGAATCTGCAGAACGTTGTTCACGGCTAAACTGCACATTTGGATTAACTTTTAAAAAGTCTGTGATATTTTTCGAACTATTCGGCGTTTTTTCTAAATCTTCTTTGGTGTAGATGGTTTTACCTACTTCTGGCTTGGCTTTGACTTCAACTTCAATCGGCGACATTTTGAGATTATTGCTTTGAATAAATTGAGTTGTATCAATTTCATTGGCATAAGCTTGAGATGCTAAAGCAGTCAAAATTGCGAGATTGAGGGGAGAATAGGCAAAGCGCATGGCTGTCAACAATTATGCAGATAAAAACGATAGCGATTATCATTAACTTTACAAAAATAATCAATAGAAATGAGAATTATTTGCAATAGGTGTTTTTTTAATACACAGCGAATTCAATGAAAATTTTGAATAATCAGAAGAGATGGTGATGTGTATTCAATAGACTTGAATAATCAGCTTGGAGAAAGTCTGAATAATAATTGGCGTCCCTACGGGGATTCGAACCCCGGTTACCGCCGTGAAAGGGCGATGTCCTAGGCCTCTAGACGATAGGGACGTTTAGAAGATGGCGGTATCTTATTGATCCGCCATCATAGTGTCAAGTAGGTGAGGGCCGAGTTTGTTCAAAATATAACAGAACAGTTCTGCGGTCTTCTGAGTATCGTAAAGTGCAGAGTGTGCTTCTTTACCATCAAACTCAATACCAGCTTGAATACATGATTTTGCCAGCACAGTTTGTCCAAACATTACAGCGCTCAAAGTCACTGTATCGAATACGGAAAAACTATGGAAAGGATTTTGATTTTTTGTTCCTGTACGTGCAATAGCTGCCTGTACAAACCCTAAATCAAAATGGGCATTGTGACCAACTAAAACAGCATGAGTGCAGTTTTGTTGACGACGTACTTCATTCACTGACTTAAAAATACGTTTTAATGCTGATTTCTCATCTTCAGCCATGGCCATACGCATCGGATTAAATGGATCTACACCAATAAAATCCAGTGAGCGACGGTCAAGGTTGGCACCTTCAAACGGATTGATATGTGCATGGTGGGCTTCACCCGGTACAAAATTACCTTCTGCATCATACACAATAGGAATAGCTGCAATTTCCAGTAAGGCATCGGTCTGTGAATTAAAACCTGCTGTTTCGACATCGACAACAACAGGTAGGAATCCACGGAAACGTTGACCAATGACTGGTCGAGTTTCATCTGTCACACTTTTCTCCATTGGATGGTCTTACCCGCATACAACGGAATAATTTTTTCGCCATCCAAATAGTCTAAACTTTCAGGGATCATTTGATCTTCTTTTACCAAGGTAATGGTATTGGTATTTCGAGGGAGTCCGTAGAAGTCTGCACCAAAGTGGCTTGCAAAACCTTCTAAACGGTCGATTTTACCGACTTGATCAAATGCTTGAGCGTATAGCTCAATTGCTGTTGGTGCACTATAACATCCTGCACAGCCACATGCATTTTCTTTAGCATTTTTTGAGTGCGGCGCACTGTCTGTACCTAAGAAAAATTTAGGGTTCGCACTGGTCGCGACTTCGAGCAAAGTTTGCTGATGGGTTTGACGTTTTAATATCGGTAGGCAATAGAAATGCGGTTTAATACCACCCACCAACATATCATTACGGTTAAACAATAAATGTTGCGGTGTGATTGTCGCAGCGACATTACGGTCTTGTTCTAATACAAAATGCGCAGCTTCACTTGTGGTGATGTGTTCTAGCACCAATTTTAATTTAGGGAACTGTTTTAACAGTGGAGAAAGTACTTCATCAAGGAAACGTTTTTCACGGTCAAAAATATCGACATGGTTATGCGTCACTTCACCATGTAAGAGTAATGGCACTTGGTGTTCTTCGAGTTGCTCAATCACACCATATACTTTACTAATGTCACTGACACCACTGTCCGAGTTCGTGGTTGCACCTGCTGGATAGAGCTTAATGGCATTAACATGCTCAGATTCTTTAATTTTTTTAACTTCACTTGCAGGTGTGTTGTCTGTGAAATAGAGCACCATGCGCGGGTCAAAGTGAACGCCTTCAGGAACATGTGCCATGATACGTTCACGGTATGCATTTGCTTCTTCAACGGTTTTTACCGGTGGTACGGTGTTTGGCATACAAATCGCGCGAGAGAATTGTTGTGCTAAATCAGGAACTGTACGCTTTAGGGCTAGACCGTCACGTAAATGTGCATGCCAATCATCTGGCTGAAGAAGAGTAATCGTGTTCACAGCGATTCCAAGCTTGGAAATAAAACAAATGATAATGCAAATAATGTGAAAATGGTAACGAGATTTCTGTACAAATGACTGAACAGATATAAATAAAGAATAAAACTGTGGTATTTTTAAATGACTAAAAGAATTAGATAAATGCTTGGAAATGGAATACAAGTATAACCTTGCAAAGTTGCAATACGATAAAGAAAAAATAGAGGAACTGATTACACGGCAAACTCGTCGTGTAGGGGAAATGTTTCCTAAAAAACTGGAAACCCAATTTTGGACTTTAAACCTCGATCGTGCGCAAACCAACATACGTCATTTTTTCTGGATGGGGGTGTTGATCTACTTTGTGCTCACCATGCTGATCATTCCCGGAGATTACTGGATTATTGATCAACAGTATTTTGTGCATGATTTTATTCATTGTTTGCTTGGACAGCTCAATGGTGCGCTGTGTCTTCTGACTTTATATGCCTTTGCTCGTTACGACCGTCTGAAGCCTTATTTTTCACATGCCAGTATGTTTGTAGTGTTTTGGGCTGTTATTTCAATGTCTTGGCTCACCATGACCGTGTATACCGAAGCACTTAAACATCAGGCCATGATGATCCTTTGTATGATTTACATCTTGAGCTATATTTTGACGGGGGTTAAACCAGTCCAAATGTTGATGTCTGGCTTGTTGGCTGCTGTGGTCACCATGTTGATGCTTTTTTCATTAGAAGTGAAATTTGATGTGATGGTGTTGGGGCGTGTACTGATTGGAAGCTGTGTATTGGGTTTTGCAATCAGTAAGATGCTCTGTGCGCGTGAACGGATGATATTTTTGAATATGCTGCGCGCGGATATTAGTGAAAAAATCCATCGTATTCATACCACAGAGCTTTTACATTTAAGTCAGCACGATGAATTAACCAAGATTTCAAACCGACGTACTTTTGATGAAATGCTTGATACCTTTTATGAGCAATCTCGACGTAATAACACCTCGCTTGCTGTGCTATTTATCGATGTTGATCATTTTAAAAACTATAACGATTTCTACGGTCATCAAAAAGGCGATGATGTAATTTCAACCATTGCCAAAACCATTAAAAATGCCATTCGACATATGGATTTTGTAGCGCGATATGGTGGTGAAGAATTTGTGGTTTTATTGCCTGAAACCGATGCGCATGGTGCTTATGCGGTAGCGTCAAATATTTATAAAGCAATCGATCGTTTAGAAATTCCACATGCCAAATCACAGGTTTCAAATCACGTCACTATTAGTTTGGGTATTACGGTATATCGTGCTGAAAATATGACGAAGGATGAACTGTTAAATATTGCCGATCAGGCGTTGTATCGTGCGAAACAATTAGGCCGGAATCAAATTTACTATCAGTCGATTCGTTCAGCACATGTGGCTTAATGTTTAATAAAATTGAGAACTTCTCTGAAATCGGCAATAAAAAACCGCGCAAAATGCGCGGTTTTTTATGACTCAACAAATCTTATTTGTTTTTGTCTTTTAATTGAGGCACTGCAGAACCTGTACCTACTGCAAGTAAGCCAGAGTTTGTGTAGATACCTAATTTAGCGCGAGTATCTGTGATATCTAGGTTACGCATAGTCAATTGACCGATACGGTCAGCAGGACTAAACATAGAGTCACCTTTCTCCATAGTTAAACGCTCAGCTTCATAAGTGAGGTTAGGAGATTCAGTGTTTAGAATAGTGTAGTCATTACCACGACGAAGTTCTAAAGTCACAGTACCAGTGATTGCTTTAGCAACCCAACGCTGCGCAGTTTCACGAAGCATTAATGATTGAGAATCGAACCAACGACCTTGGTAAAGAAGACGACCTAAACGCAGACCGTTAATACGGTATTGTTCGATGGTGTCTTCGTTATGAATACCAGTCACTAAACGTTCATAAGCAATATGAAGAAGTGCCATACCTGGAGCTTCGTAGATACCACGAGATTTTGCTTCAATGATACGGTTTTCGATTTGGTCAGACATACCTAGACCATGACGACCACCGATACGGTTAGCTTCAAGAATGAACTCAACAGGGTTTTCGATGCGTTTGCCATTTAATGCAACAGGGAAGCCTTCTTCGAAAGTTACAGAAACTTCTTCAGCTTTTACTTCTACGTCATCTTTCCAGAACGCAACGCCCATGATTGGGTCTACGATTTTGATACCCGCATTAAGGTATTCAAGATCTTTTGCTTCGTGAGTCGCACCTAACATGTTTGAGTCAGTTGAGTACGCTTTCTCTTTTGACATTTTGTAGTCAAAACCATTGTCGATCAGGAACTGTGACATTTCTGCACGGCCACCTAATTCGTCAATAAAGGTTTGGTCTAACCACGGTTTGTAAATTTTAAGTGCTGGGTTAGTCAATAGACCATAACGGTAGAAACGTTCAATGTCGTTACCTTTATAAGTCGAACCGTCACCCCAGATGTTTACATCATCTTCTTTCATTGCGGTTACAAGCATCGTACCTGTAACTGCACGACCAAGAGGAGTCGTGTTGAAGTAAGGCATACCACCAGTTGAAATGTGGAAAGCACCACATTGAATAGCCGCAATACCTTCTAATGCAAGTTGTAAACGACAATCAACTAAGCGAGCTTTAACTGCGCCATACGCTTCCGCTTTTTTTGGAATCGCATCGTAGTCGTCTTCATCAGGTTGACCTAAGTTTGCTGTGTAAGCATAAGGTTCTGCACCTTTTTGTTTCATCCACAAAAGCGCAGCTGAAGTATCTAGACCACCAGAGAAGGCAATACCAACTTTTTTGCCAACTGGGACATTCTGCAAGATAGTTGCATTATCAGTCATTGTTAATCCTAACGATATAAATATAGGCACCGAGAATGGGTGGCCTGAAAGAATACATATATGTGCATGATTGTAGCACTTTTCTGCGGGGTTTTTCTAAAAAATCATGAGATACAAGCGATGAGGTGGAAAAAAATGATCGTTGAAATCTATTGGTGAATACTTCATCCAGTTTTTGCGGGCGGAAAATGCGTTTTCTGAATGGAATAGGATGTAAATATAAAGAAATCTATTTGATTTAAATTAATGGTCATACCATTATTGGGTTAATTTGGTTTTTATGCTTTTCATTGAAATGAGACTGAGGTCATACAAAGCTAGGTTATTCGACTAAAGTATATTTTATAAAGTTTATTCATAAATAATAACTACAAAACAGATATTTAAAAGTTGATGTGGAAGTTTTCAAACGGAAAAATAATGTTTTTGCATTATATATTGGTCATACCAAAAATAGGAAAAGCTTGAATGATTGAGTTGAAATAATTAAAAATTGCGGAGTATTTTAGCAATATCATAAGTTTTTATGTGTTTAATATTTATATTGGTCATACCAATGATAAAAAGACCACATGCTGATATTGCTCAATAATTAAATCTTAGTAAGCATTTCAAGGAGATGACAATGCTTCAATGGCAGCAAATATATGACCCAATGGGGAATATATGGATATCAAGTTTAATTGCGCTCATTCCGATTATCTTTTTTTTCTTGGCGCTTGCTGTATTTCGTTTAAAAGGCAGTGTGGCAGGTACGATCACCGTTGTACTGGCACTGTTGGTGTCTTTATTTGCCTATGACATGCCTGCGCTTATGGCATTGGCTTCGATGGTTTATGGTTTCTTCTACGGTTTATGGCCGATTGCATGGATCATTATTGGTGCGGTGTTCCTGTATAAAATTTCAGTCAAAACAGGGCAGTTTGACATCATCCGTTCTTCGATTCTTTCCATTACTGAAGATCAACGTTTACAGATGCTGTTAGTCGGCTTTGCTTTCGGTACTTTCCTCGAAGGTGCGGCGGGCTTTGGTGCCCCTGTGGCGATTACTGCAGCACTATTGGTAGGTTTAGGCTTTAAACCCTTATATGCGGCAGGTCTTTGTCTGATCGTCAATACAGCGCCAGTGGCTTTTGGTGCGATGGGTATTCCAATTATCGTTGCTGGGCAAGTGTCTGGTGTTGATACGATGGAAATCAGTCAGATGGTTGGTCGACAGTTGCCATTTATGGTACCGATTGTACTGTTTTGGATTATGGCGATTATGGATGGTTGGCGCGGTGTGAAGGAAACTTGGCCTGCAGTTGTGGTTGGCGCGAGTAGCTTTGCGATTGCACAGTACCTAACGTCGAACTTTGTCGGTCCTGAATTACCCGATATTACTGCGGCGATTGCGTCTTTAGTGTCATTAACGATTTTATTTAAATATTGGCAGCCTAAACATATTTTCCGCTTTGCAGATCAAGATGCGACGATGAGTGAAGATGTTGCTGCACAAAAACAGCAAAAATATAGCTTGGGTCAAATTGCAAAAGCATGGTCGCCATTTGCGATCTTAACGGTGATGGTTACGATCTGGAGTATTAAACCGTTTAAGGATTTATTTACTAAAGACGGTGCCTTACATGATTTGGTTATTTCGATCAAAGTGCCATTCTTACACCAATTGGTTCAAAAGATGCCGCCAGTCGTTCCTGAAATGAAAGACTACGATGCCATCTATAAATTTGACTGGTTTTCGGCAACAGGTACGGCAATTGTCATCGCTGCGATCATTACCATTATTTTCTTAAAAATGAAGCCGAAAGACGCGATTGTGACCTTTGGTGAAACCATTAATGAATTAAAAATTCCAATTTATTCGATTGGGATGGTGTTGTCTTTTGCTTTTATCGCCAACTATTCAGGTATGTCTTCGACCTTGGCTTTGGCCCTTGCACATACAGGTCAAGCCTTTACCTTCTTCTCGCCATTTTTAGGATGGCTTGGTGTATTCCTCACGGGTTCAGATACGTCAGCCAATGCGCTATTTGCTGCATTACAGGCAACTACTGCACAGCAAATTGGTGTGCCAGAAGTATTACTCGTTGCTGCTAATACCAGTGGCGGTGTGACTGGAAAAATGATTTCTCCGCAGTCAATTGCAATTGCATGTGCGGCAGTTGGCTTAGTGGGTAAAGAGTCGGATTTATTCCGTTTTACCGTAAAACACAGTATAACGTTCACAATCATGATGGGGATTTTAATCACCCTACAAGCTTATGTGTTCCCTTGGATGATTCCATAACACGCATTGTGTAACAACGTTAAGGAAAGCAGATGAAAGTCTCTGATAAAACTGTTCAAAGTCTTCGTGTATTGATTGAAGAAAGCAATATGCAAGTTGGAGATCGTCTGCCTGCAGAACGGAAACTGTGTGAACAACTTGGCGTCTCACGCACCTCTTTACGCGAAGCGATTTCTCAATTGACCAGCATGGGCGTGTTGGTCAGTAAAGTCGGTGCAGGGACTTTTTTAAAGCAATTACCAGCGACTTGGTCGAGTTATCAAATTGTGCAGCCCATCAGCAGTTTGATTAGTGAAGACCCTGCCTACCGTTTTGATGTGCAAGAGGCGCGCATTATTTTGGAAGGTGGTACCGCATGGTATGCGGCACAACGTGCTACAGCAGAGGACTTGGCACATATCCGACATTATTATGATCAGATTAACCATTTTCAGGCTTTAGGCAATAACGATGAAGCAGCGCGTGCAGATGCCAAATTTCATTTAGCAATTGCTGAAGCATCACATAATTTAGTGTTGATTCAGATGATGCGTGGTCTATTTGATCTGTTGCAATTTAATGTCGTTTTAGGTCGTCGAAAAGTTTATAGCGAAGCACACCGATTTGATCAATTGCATGATCAGCACTTTCAAGTCATGAATGCAATTGAACGTCGTGATCCTGAAGCTGCACGTAAAGCAGTCTGTGGACACATTGAGTTTGTAGTACAACAGGTGCGTATGATTGATGAAGAAGAAGCTCGACGTCAGCGTGCCAGTCGATTAAACAGGATATAAGCATGATTATTTCTTCTGCCAATGACTACCGTGAAGCGGCACGTCGTCGTTTACCGCCATTTTTATTTCATTACATCGATGGCGGGGCGTATGCCGAATATACCTTAAAGCGTAATGTAGAAGATTTATCAAAAATAGCGTTGCGTCAACGTGTGCTGAATGACATGTCACAGCTGAGTCTAGAAACCCAACTGTTTAATGAAACCTTATCGATGCCTGTGGCTTTATCACCTGTGGGTTTAACCGGGATGTATGCACGTCGTGGTGAAGTTCAAGCAGCCGTTGCCGCAGATAAAAAGGGCATTCCATTTACGCTGTCTACCGTTTCAGTTTGTCCAATTGAAGAAGTGGCGCCAGCGATTCAGCGTCCCATGTGGTTTCAGTTATATGTGCTACGTGACCGTGGCTTTATGAAAAATGCTTTAGAACGTGCCAAAGCAGCGGGCTGTTCAACTCTGGTGTTTACCGTGGATATGCCTGTTCCGGGCGCACGTTACCGTGATGCACACTCGGGGATGAGCGGCCCAAATGCTGCCATGCGCCGTTATATGCAGTCGTGTTTCCACCCACACTGGGCGTGGAATGTGGGGTTGTTAGGTCGTCCACATGACTTGGGGAATATTTCTAAATACTTGGGTAAACCAACAGGTTTGGAAGATTATATCGGCTGGTTGGGCAATAACTTTGACCCATCAATTTCATGGAAAGACCTTGAGTGGATTCGTGAATTTTGGGATGGCCCGATGGTCATTAAAGGCATACTTGATCCTGAAGATGCCAAAGATGCAGTGCGTTTTGGTGCAGATGGCATTGTGGTGTCAAACCATGGTGGCCGTCAGCTCGATGGGGTTTTATCATCAGCGCGTGCATTACCGCCAATTGCAGATGCAGTAAAAGGCGATATTAAAATTCTTGCGGACTCAGGTATTCGAAATGGTTTAGATGTGGTGCGTATGCTGGCGCTCGGTGCAGACACCTGTATGCTCGGTCGCGCCTTTGTCTATGCTTTGGGTGCTGCGGGTGGTGAAGGTGTTTCCAATCTTCTAGAACTGATTGATAAAGAAATGCGTGTTGCGATGACCTTAACAGGTGCAAAAACCATTGCGGATATTACATCTGATTGTTTGGTGAAGTTAGAGAAAGAGTTGGCTGGGTGATTTTTTGAATAGATCTCTTGGGAAAGTTATTCGTCATCAAAAAAAAAATTAAAAAATGAAAGTTCCCTCTCCTTGTAGGAGAGGGTTAGGGAGAGGTATTTATTGATTAATTCTCCTAACCCTCTTGCGTAGCATTGCTACTCATCCCTAAGGGAGAAGGGATATTCATTATAGATTTTAATAACAATGACTAAAAACTTTTGATATGTGCAAATAAACCTACATTGTTTAAAATTATTTAAATCAATATTTTTTCATTGCACAACAATGCAATTCCTCTTTAGCGAGGAGAGAAAAAATTGAAAATGGAAAATTCTACGAGCATGCAAACTCAATCATCACAAACCATTCAAAACCTTATCAACATCGTCGGTAAGCAACATGTTCTAACTGAAGATAAAGACACACGTTTATACCGCCAAGGTCGCCGTTACGGTGCAGGAAAAGTATTGGCTGTGGTTACACCGGGCTCTTTGCTTGAGCAATGGCAAGTGCTGCAAGCGGCTGTGGATGCAAATTGTATTGTGATTATGCAAGCTGCCAATACAGGTCTGACAGGTGGTTCAACGCCGTTTGGTGATGACTATGACCGTCCTGTGGTGCTGATAAGTACTCGCCGTTTGGTTGGCATCCAAGTGATTAATGAAGGCAAGCAAGTGATTTGTCTACCGGGTGCGACATTAGACAAACTTGAAAAAGATTTGCTGCCATTTAATCGTGAACCTCATTCGGTGATTGGTTCTTCATGTATTGGGGCATCGGTTTTGGGCGGCGTGTGCAATAACTCAGGGGGTGCTTTGGTGCGCCGCGGTCCTGCCTATACAGAGCTTGCACTGTATGCACGAGTGAATGAGTCAGGTGAATTGGAGCTGATCAATCATTTAGGTGTCAATCTTGGCAATACGCCTGAAGAAATCCTCACAGCGCTAGAAAATAAAAAATATCAAATCAATGACATTGTGAATAATTCAAGTTGCTGTGCCTCTGATCAGCGCTATTCACATGACGTTAAACAAGTTGATGAAAATACGCCTGCACGTTTTAATGCAGATCCGAGTCGACTATTTGAAGCATCGGGTTCAGCGGGTAAAGTGTGTGTCTTTGCCGTACGTTTAGATACCTTTGAAAAGATTCCAAGTCAGGTGTTTTATGTAGGAACCAATTCACATGATGATTTGACGGAAATTCGCCGTTTTTTACTAAAAGATTTGCCGCGCTTGCCGATTGCAGGTGAGTACATTCATCGCGTGGCATATGACATTGGGGCTGAGTACGGCAAAGATTCTTTTGTATTTATTGAAAAATTTGGCACGGCAAAAGTTCCAGCTGCTTTTGCCATGAAAGATAAAGTCGATGGCTATTTAGAAAAACTGGGCTTGCGAGGTTTGTCAGATAAAGTCTTGCAGCTAGTGACAAAATTTTTGCCGAATCATTTGCCGAAACGGATGAATGCCTTCCGTGATTTATATGAACATCATTTGATGATTCGTATTGAAAATCAGGATGTTGATCAAGTTGATGCGTATTTGAAAACGTATTTTTTAGATAAAACGGCAGGCAATTATTTTAAATGCACAGACGAAGAAGGGCGTAAGGCATTTTTACATCGTTTTGCGGTGGCGGGTGCTGCAATTCGTTATCGTGATACGCATCGTTCGGAAGTGGAAGATATTGTTGCGCTGGATATTGCGCTACGTCGCAATGATCGAGAGTGGGTAGAAACTTTGCCGAAAGCCATGGATGAGCAAATTATCCATAAACTCTATTATGGACATTTTCTCTGTCATGTTTTTCATCAAGATTATATTGTGAAAAAAGGTGTAGATCCTTTGGTAATGGAACATGCAATGTGGCATTTACTCGATGATCGTGGTGCTGAATATCCTGCGGAACACAATGTTGGACATTTATATGTTGCCAAGCCTGCATTAAAAAATCATTATCAAAAACTGGATCCAACCAATAGCTTTAATGTCGGGATTGGGCAAACCAGTAAGCTGAACCATTGGAAATAATGCTTTTAAAAATAACACGCCGTGATGTGAAATATCACGGCTTTTTTTATGGTTAGAGGATTTATATATCAGGCGGTATTGACCATAAAAGCGAAGAATATTTTCTAAACTGTCATCCCAAAATATAAAAAAACCGCTAAAGTATTATGCAACAAGTTGCAAAGCCAAAATAAGGATTCAGCATGACAACGACTAGCTATGCAAATATTTTAAAACCTTTACATTTGGGTTTTACCACGATTAAAAATCGTGTCGTGATGGGGTCCATGCATAGTGGGCTGGAAGATCGTTTTTATAATTATCCTAAGCTTGCAGCTTATTTTGGTGAGCGTGCGAAAGGTGGTGTCGGCCTGATTATTACAGGCGGTATTTCGCCAAACCGTCAAGGTTGGTTGTTACCTGCTGGCGGTACCATGAATACTTTAGGTGATATCGCTCCACATCGATTGGTGACTCATGCAGTGCATAAGCATGGTGCCAAAATTTTAATGCAAATCTTGCATGCAGGGCGTTATGGCTATCAGCCTTTTGCAGTGTCAGCGAGTCCGATAAAATCTCCGATTTCACCTTTTAAACCGCGTCAATTGAGTGATAAACAGATTTTAGACACGATAGACGACTATGTACGCTGCGCAAGCTTAGCTCAAAAAGCGGGCTATGACGGTGTTGAAATCATGGGTTCAGAAGGCTATTTGCTGAATCAATTTTTAAGTCGTCATGTCAACCAACGGACTGACCGTTGGGGCGGCGAGATTGAAAATCGTATGCGTCTTGCGGTTGATATTGTAAAATCAATACGTGCTGAAGTGGGTGAGAAATTTATTATCTGCTTCCGTTTGTCATTGCTTGATTTGGTTCATGATGGGAACACCATGGCAGAAGTCATTACTGTTGCTAAAGCATTGGAAGCAGCAGGTGTGACGTTATTGAACACGGGGATTGGTTGGCATGAAGCACGTATTCCGACAATTGTGACCTCAGTGCCTCGCGCAGCGTTTGTGGACTATACCGCTGAAGTCAAAAAACATGTTGCGATCCCTGTCATTGCGTCCAACCGTATCAATATGCCAGATACTGCTGAAGAAATTTTAGCTTCAGGCAAGGCGGATATGGTGCAGATGGCACGTCCATTCTTGGCAGATCCGTTTTGGGTAAATAAAACGGCGACCAACCGTGTCGATGAAATTAATACCTGTATTGCCTGTAACCAAGCCTGTTTAGATCATACTTTTAAAAATCAGCGTGCGACGTGTTTGGTCAACCCACGAGCGGCATATGAAACTGAATTGGTTTATTTAAAGACCAAAAAACCGAAGCGTATTGCAGTCGTCGGTGGTGGCGTTGCTGGGATGTCTGCTGCAACGGTAGCGGCAAGCCGAGGCCATGCGGTGACACTATTTGAAGCTGGTGCAGAGGTAGGTGGTCAATTTAATTTGGCGAAAGTCGTTCCGGGCAAAGAAGAATTTCACGAAACGATTCGCTACTTTAAAGTTCAAATCGAAAAAACGGGTGTCGATCTGCGTTTAAACACGCGTGTAAACCGTGAACAACTTGAACGTGAAGGGTTTGAGGAAGTTGTTATTGCAACAGGTGTGGTTCCTCGCAGCTTGAATATTGAAGGTAGTGATGCACCGAATGTCTTGTCTTATGCGGAAGTGCTGAAAGGCGCAGCTGTGGGGAATAAAGTTGCTGTGATTGGTGCAGGCGGCATTGGCTTTGATGTATCTGAATTTTTACTCAAACCGCCACATCAGCCACAACCAATGCCTTTAGCGGATTGGCAGCGGGAGTGGGGTGTTGATCCGAATCCAAACTATGTAACAGAAGGCGGTATGCAGGCTGCTGAGATCGAACCTCCCGTTCGAGAAATTTATTTATTACAACGTAAAACAACTGCACTTGGTGCAGGGTTAGGTAAAACATCAGGTTGGGTGCACCGTGCACAATTAAAGAAAAATGCGGTTCGTATGCTGCGTGGTGTTCAATACAAGGCCATTACTGATGAAGGGCTTTGGGTTGAACATGCAGGGCATGATCAATTATTACGTGTAGATACGATTGTTGTTTGTGCAGGTCAGGAATCGGTGAAGCATTTGATGCCTGAACAGGGTGAGAAAACCCTTGCCAATTACCATATTATTGGTGGTGCAAAACTAGCAGCAGAGTTAGATGCGAAACGCGCAATACGTGAAGGTGCGGAGCTTGCGGCTAAACTTTAAGGATTTGGCGAAACAATATTCATTTGAAAGGTTTAGTTGTAATTTTTACTTGTCAGATGAATAAAACCTCCGTATTATGGCGCACATGGAAGCGTGGCAGAGCGGTTTAATGCACCGGTCTTGAAAACCGACGAGGGCGCGAGTCCTCCGTGAGTTCGAATCTCACCGCTTCCGCCAAATTCAAAAAAGCCCCTGTAGTGATACAGGGGCTTTTTTTTGTTTTAGATTTTAATTTGAGACGGCAATCTTACTTACTAGTATTTTAAGCAATGCTAAAAATGGATATCAGACTTAAAATTCAAGTCAGAAATTAATGCAAGGGTTGTCAAAGGTTGAATTAAAAGTAAGAGAAAAGAATGTTTATAGATTGATAGTGTTGAATTTATTTTTAATGGCCTATTTATTTAAATCTTTCACAAGCATTGGGCAGAGCTATGATCGCTTATTTTGAAAAAATATCAATTGTATTTTATTTGATCAAATGTTTAGAAGTGTCACGACCCCTTGGCAAGGGATAAAAAAGTGCTATATTGAAATCACAGTAGGTCATAACCAAGACGCTACTAATAGGTTGGACGGATCAATGACAGCTCGTTGAGTTTAGTAATGTTTAAGATGTTTTTGAATATTACAGACAAGAAATCAGCACTAGCCTTCCAACATAGAGCCCGCAGCAATGCGGGCTTTTTAATGTCTTTCAAAATGTGAAAATATAGTGTTTTTGTCAAACAATAATTAAATAGTCAACCTATGTTATTGATATATATTTACTAAAGTAAAATAAGTTTACATTGCCATGAAATCTAACATTTACAAAGCAGGTTGTTGCGTAAAGGTGTGATATAAAAAATTCAATTATTAAAACAAGTAGAGACGTCACTATGACACAGATGATCGATATTAAAGTGAAGGACCAATTTAGTCAGGTTTATGAAGCACAAGCTTTGGTGCGTAATCCTTCAGAAGAAGATTCAAGAGCGCTATTTCATCGCATTGAACATATCATTATTGCAGGTGAAATCATCCTACCCAGTATCGAACTACTTTTTGAAAGTCAAAAATCGGACAGTATTTACAAGCTTTTAGAAGCTTAAATTGAATGAATAAAAAACTCACCTTAATGGTGAGTTTTTTTATTTTTAGAGATTGAAATTTAAGCTGTTTGATCTGCTTTAAATTGATTCAAAATATAAGACAGTAACTGATAGCGTGTCATTGGGTTGCTAGAAGACAGTTCAACATCTTGTTTACGCACTTGGATTTCTTGAGTTAAAACCCCAGCTTGAAAACGTTGTACGATCATATGATCTTTTGATACATCATGATCGGTCAGCACCAGTTTTGGTCCAAGGTGCAGATGTCCAATCGCATCTAGACATTGTTCAAGGCTGCTATATAGGTTGAAAAGGATGAGTGCCTGATCATTAGAATAATTGGCTAAATTCATTTTTATTATCCATGGTCAAAAATTATTGAGCAAGAATAGTGTATACGAATTGAGCAATAATAATCTGTATGGATTATTTTTCATTTAATGTCTGTCTAGCTAACTTTGGTTAAATCATTGAGATAGCTTAAATCTTTATGAAAAATAAGTTGGAATTCGCTTTAAATTAAAGAGGCTTGAATACCAATGGGACATCATAACGGGCAAATTCCTCAATGATACTGTTTAAAACCAATTGAGCTTGTGGCTCAGCTGCTGTAAAGGTGAGTTCTTGGTTCGTTTGGCTGTTGAAGCACTCGACTTGTTCTATACGCCAAATTGTTTCAAGGGCTGTATTTTGAATGACCACCCGTCGAGGCTGTAATTCATCACTAATTTTTCGTGGCATGACATAGGTAATGGCCAATTGAACATCGGGCAATTCGTCTGGTGAGGTTAAGAATGTAAACACCCAATTGCCAATTTTGCTGAGTTGCATTGGATTATCGAAAGAATCAAATTCTAAACAAAATTGTTGTGACATTGACATGCTCAAACGCTGGGAGGTCGGTTTAATTCTTGCGATTTTTTACTGTTGATTGACATTAGGGGAAGGTCGTATAAAACAGTGGTTAAAACCATAAAAGAAATAAGTGAATATATAAAATTAATGAAATTCAATTTCTTATATTGATATGTGGGGAAAATAACTCACCTCATTAAGTTGTTTTTTGAATGAGAAGTGAGGAAAAGTCTCTAAGTTAAACCAGTTGTTGCAGATTTTTTAAACTGTAATTTATTTGCTGTAATGCATGTTGTAAGAGTTTAGGTTGAATATTGGATTCATTTAGACAGGTGATCCATTGCATCTGACAGGCTTTTAATTCTGCAATATCCGTGGCCTGTTGAATATTAAGAATTAATTTTTTTGCCATCAGCCCACAATAGCGCTGTAAGTAACTGCACATAAAACTCTGTAACTCATCAAAATCATGCTCGATGAAATCAACGGTTTTTTCCGGTAATACAGGGTCGTTCGTTGTCGTAGTTTCAGGTGTGGCTTGTGGGAGTTGATGGGGTGTAGAGCCCATCGCCTCCATTGGTAGGTTGTTCGTCAGTGCGTGCTGAGTCTGAGTCTGAGGAACTTCCATTGTAGGCATTGAAAGTTCATTAAAAGTCACATGTTCTTGCGCTGTGAAATCGGATGCAAGGCTAAAGGTATTGAGATCGGACGTATTGCTAGGCGCTTTTTTAGGAGTATTAAAAGCAGAAAAATCTGAGCTTTGAAGGCGTAGATGATCATGTGCTGTAATTGGCTGAATCAGCCCAAGTTCCATTAGTTGCTCAAGCAATGTCACTTCAGCAATGCGCTGCTGATAATGCACAGGCATTTGGTTAAAGTCATCAGTACCAATTAAGAGTAGCAGACGACGTTGTCTTGCATTTAATGCGAGCTGTCGGTCTTTTAATGTTTGAAAACCCAGCTCAGTTTTTTGATAGTTGAACATGCCTTAATTCCATAGCTCAAAAGAATTAAGGCAATCCTATGCAGTGATAATGACAGTAATATTAAGAAAATATTAAATAATCAATGGTTTATAAAGTAATGACAGCAGAATTTTCTAAAGCTTTGCGTAAATACGGGTCTAAGTCATCTTGACGTAATAGCCATTGCACATAGTCCGCAGGTAATTCAGCAATTGCAGTACCACGGTGTTTACCAAAATTAATACTGCGTGGAATGCGTGCATCTTCCGAAGCTTCAAATAATTCTTCGATGCTGTTGATTTTTAAGTGATGGACGATATGCATCAAAATATTGGCAGTTAAAATAATATCCATATCTGCGCGGTGAGCTTTACGGATCATTTCACGGGCTTTTTCACTGCCTTTGGTGATCATATAAATCAAGGCAGAAATATTATGTGCTTCTGCATCAGGCCAAACTCGACGAGCAAGGGCAAGGGTACAAATGGCTTTAATTTTTGAACCATCTACGCCACATTTTTCGAGCGCGCGAATATCATAGTCAATATTATGCCCAATGATGTATGTCGTCTCAGTTGGAAGCTCAAAACTGCTGTAGTGGGGCTGACCTTCAAGATCTGATTCTAAAATATGATGTACAGCCATTGCTGCAAAAGAAATCGCTTCATCACAACGATAAAGTTGATCAAAAATTTTAGATTTATCTAAAGTAATTTTAGCATCTGCCACCTGAATTGGAGCATAGGCAATCTCGATGGGTTGTCCATTTAGTGTATGGGTTTCTGTGTCGAGAATGATGGCTTGCATGTCCAGTTCCAGCATGTTGAATAATGTTTATGAATGTACATGATCACATCCACACTGACAAACCAATGCTGTGATTATTTGTAGGAATATTATGAAGATGGCAGCGTAATGTATAAATAATCTGCTTTTATCGCGTCTGCAGAAATAAAACCTTTATAGCGGTAAAGCTAATTATCTTCTAAATCGACTCATTTTAAAGGCTTTTGTCTATCACGATATTCAAAAATGGCACATAACATATGATCATAATCTAAAATGATAAAACGCTATTATTGGAATGTGATCTCATAGCAATTAAACATCTGTTTTAACAATCTTTGAAAAAAGCTTTGATTTGCACTAAGTTGATTCAGCTCTCGAATACGTCCATTGTCTGAATGATGATGAATTTTGAGTAGTCATTTTTGCTGATAGGTACTTGCTGCAGTCATACGTTTATAAGTGACTTTTGCAGTTTGAGTTTTTCACTTTTGAACCGCGGACAAAATAGCCTAAGACAAAATCTAAAATAGAGAAAATCAATATGTGCTACATGCATAGTCCATAAATCTATTTTGTTAAAAAATCTAATCTAAAAAATTAAATTATAAATTAAATCAGGGTATTATTATGTTGGTGTGATTCTTCATAAATGAATAGGATGATCAATGGCGTTGAAATCGCTTGAACGTATTGAAATTCCATGCGATTAATCATTAGGAATGACTTTAAAACAACAAATAGAAGGAACAAGGGATGATGAACCGACTTAAGTTAACGGTATTGGTTAGTAGCACACTCTTTTTGGTCGCGTGTGGAGGAGGAAGCGACGGTGATTCGTCATTTATTATCGATGATGGGATTCCAAAAAATAATATAGCTGCGCCTGTTGTAAAAACACAGGTCTATATTGATGCTAATACCAATGCTAATACCGTTTTGGATACGGTGAGTGCCAATAAAACATTGATGACTTATAAAATGCTTGGCGTGAATGGTGCAGAAACTCAAGCAACAGCGTTACTCTTTACGCCTAAAGGCACCAAACCCACTGGAGGTTGGCCTATTGTCGCATGGGCGCATGGCACTACAGGTGTTGCTGATGAATGTGCTCCAAGCCAACAAGGCTTAAAGGGTAATGAATATTTTATTGCAAAACTTTTAGCAGCAGGTTATGCGGTAGTTGCACCTGATTATGAAGGTTTGGGTGAACCGAGTGGTAAAGAGTTGCATCCATTCTTAAATTTAAAAAGTGAAGCATATTCCATTACCGATGCAGTGGTTGCTGCGAGTAAAAACTTAGGAAACACCACAGAAAAACGATGGTCAGTTGTAGGACATTCACAGGGTGGGCAAGCAGCATTGGGAGCTGCTCAATATGCTTCACGTGCACAGTTAAGCTATAAGGGGGCAGTGGCTGTAGCGCCAGCTTCTAACTTAGCTCTAATTCTCAGGGGAGGTGAACAAAAAGCCGCAGCTGAAGACGATCCGATTAAGAAAATTAATATTCTTGCACCGCTTGATACCTTTACATCGCTAATTACAGCAGGTTTAAGAAACTCAACACCAACCTTACAATATAGTGAAGTGTTTGTCCCGCCAACTGACCAACTCGCTGCTCAAGCTGAAAGTGTATGTTATGACGTTTTAGGGCAAACTTTAGGTGGGGCAATGGGGGCTTATGTACAAAAGAATGGAAAATTAGATGGCTACCCTCGAACGCAAGCTAATTTTATGACCAACATTAAAGTGGTTAAACAATTCTTAGAGCAAGACTCTCAACCGCTACTCAAAAAATTGAGTACACCAATTTTCATTTATCAAGGCAGTAATGACTCAACAGTTCCAAAAGCGGCAACGGATGTGTTGATACAGCTCGCCACAAGTAAAGGAACTAAAATTAATTATGTGACGGATACAGACGATGCCATCACACCAAAATGGGATCATGCGACAGTTTATACCGCGAATTGGGATGAAATTGTCTTAGATGTAAAATCTCTAATGCCAGCGAATTAAACATGCAAATAAAGCCTAATTGATCTGATTAGGCTTTATTTTTAAGACCTCAGTTTCGAATGACTTGTGTTTCCCAGCCATCATATTGCGCATTTTCCTGTTTTGCTAATTCAAAAAGCACCAATGTGCATTGATCAATAGATAATTGATCTACATGATCTTTTCTCGAAATGATCAGTTTATAAGGATAGTTTTCATTTTCTTCTACCGTCGTTTTCTCAACTACAGCAAAGCCAAGGTCTTCGACTTTCTTAATGAAATTACTCTGTTCATTCAGTGATTTAAAGTAAATCCAATGATCTATTGGACGTGCAATTTCAAGACTGTCTCCATTGTTTCGCAGACTTTCAAGGACTTTACTATTGGACATCATTTGTAAATTCACTTCATTTGGATAAAGGTTTCTAAAATATATGTTCCAATCTCTATCGCTTTTTTTACCAAAACTATAATGGTAGTCAGGGAATGCCTGCATGGCAGACTGAATTGATTGCTCTGCATTAATATGTGGTGCAGCGTAGAAGAAAAACAGCCTTTTTGTATCACGCGTTACACGGCCCACATATACAGTTAACTTGTTTTTAGTCATGGCTGAAATCAAGGTATCTTCTAATTCTAATAAAAGATCATATTCCTCTCTGGAAGATAGTCCATCTTCTCGAGGGTGATTCATTTGTAATGCAACCCAAATCAAATTTGAAAGCGGCTGAATTGGAGCATTTTGAGCTAAAGCCAAATTCAAAAAATAGCTGGAGGGTATTCCATCGATTTCATCAAGATAAAAATCCCAATTTTCTTGGATCTCAAAATATCGAATGTCTGCTGGAGCGGAAATTGAATGATGCGGTAAATCGGTAAATTTATTGTCTATTTCCATCAGCCCCAATTCCTGTAATTATTCATTTATTCACTAAAGATTAGCAGTTAAAATGAATAATAATCACTTGGAATTAAATAAATATCAAACTGTGGAAAAGACAAACTTTCTGTTATAATACGCGCCAATCTTAGCACGGCTTAAAAGCCCTAATTTAATAGGACCTCGCTAATGTTTGCCAACACCTCTATTGCTCAATTTGACCCTGAATTAGCTCAAGCGATCTCGAATGAAGATGCTCGCCAAGAAGCGCACATTGAGTTAATCGCTTCAGAAAACTACTGTTCACCTGCAGTAATGGAAGCTCAAGGTTCAAAACTTACTAACAAATATGCAGAAGGCTACCCTGGCAAACGCTACTACGGCGGTTGCGAGTATGTAGACGTGATCGAACAATTGGCCATTGACCGTGCTAAAGAATTGTTTGGTGCTGATTATGCAAACGTTCAACCACACGCTGGTTCACAAGCAAACTCTGCAGTTTACCTTGCGCTTCTTAACCCAGGCGATACTGTTTTAGGTATGAGCCTGGCTCACGGTGGTCACTTGACTCACGGTGCTAAAGTTAGCTTCTCAGGTAAAACTTACAACGCTATTCAATACGGTTTGAACCCAGAAACTGGCGAAATCGATTATGAAGAAGTTGAACGTCTAGCTGACGAACACAAACCAAAAATGATCGTTGCTGGTTTCTCTGCTTACAGTCAAGTTGTTGATTGGCAGCGTTTCCGTGATATCGCGGACAAAGTTGGCGCTTACTTATTCGTAGATATGGCTCACGTAGCTGGTCTAGTTGCTGCTGGCGTTTACCCAAGCCCAGTACAAATTGCTGACGTAACAACAACGACTACTCATAAAACACTTCGTGGTCCACGTTCTGGTTTAATCCTTGCGAAAGCAAACGAAGAAATCGAGAAAAAATTACAATCAGCTGTATTCCCAGGTAACCAAGGTGGTCCTTTAGTTCACGCTATAGCGGCTAAAGCGATCTGCTTCAAAGAAGCAATGGCGCCTGAATATAAAGCTTACCAACAACAAGTTGTTAAGAATGCGCAAGCAATGGCTGAAGTTCTAATCGAACGTGGTTATGATGTTGTTTCTGGCGGTACTAAGAACCATTTGTTCTTATTATCTTTAATTAAACAAGACATTACTGGTAAAGATGCCGATGCTTGGTTAGGTGCTGCTCACATTACTGTGAACAAAAACTCAGTACCAAACGATCCACGTTCTCCATTCGTGACTTCAGGTATCCGTATCGGTACACCTGCTGTAACAACACGTGGTTTTGGCGAAGCTGAAGTACGTGACCTTGCAGGCTGGATCGCTGACGTTCTAGACAGCAAAGGTGACGAAGCTGTAATTGCTGCAGTGAAAGAAAAAGTTGCTGCTGTTTGCGCTAAATTCCCAGTTTACGCAAAATAAAACAGACTTGAGAAAAGCCCCCTCAAGGGGGCTTTTTTTATGTCATCAGAAAAATTCAAAAGTTATCTAAACATTTATATTTCTGATATAACAGAAGAAGAGATAACAAAAAAATTTGCCCATCGCTATAGATCTGCTGGCAAGGTCGCAAAGGAACTTTATATGAATAAACCCAATATTATTCTTTCAGAACAAGATTTACATCGCTTAGAAACCATGTTGGAGCATCAGTCTAAGTTGACGCCGACGATGGAGCATTTGGAAGATGAGATGGCGCGCGCTGAAGTGGTTGCTCCACAAGATGTCCCTGCCAATGTGGTGAGTATGAATGCCAAAGTTCTCATTAACATTGCACCTGCGACAGAAGCAACCGAAATTACACTGGTCTATCCACATGATTTTCGTGGCGATAAAGGTCAAGTCAATGTTTTGGCTCCAGTGGGCGCTGCCATTTTAGGTTTGGCTGAAGGGCAGGAAATAGAATGGCCGCAGCCTGATGGTCATACCATGAAAGTCAAAATCATTAAAGTGCTCTATCAACCTGAGCGTGAAGGGAATTATCTATAATTCCGCTGTGATATACAGATAAAATCCGCACACAAAGCCATCGATACCGATGGCTTTTTTATTTTTTCTTTATGTCCCGTCCTGAAATAAGTTTACACCTTAAGAGACTTATTTTATGGAACATGCACAAGAACAACGAGTTAAACGCACACAACGTGATTATAGCTTCGCCTTTAAAATGATGGTTGTACATGAAGTA
>NZ_VPAN01000025.1:0-34212 GCF_013419225.1 Acinetobacter sp. YH12097
TGCAGAACATGCAGAACATGCAGAACATGCAGAACATGCAGAACATGCAGAACATGCAGAACATGCAGAACATGCAGAACATGCAGAACATGCAGAACATGCAGAACATGCAGAACATGCAGAACATGCAGAACATGTAGAACATGTAGAACATGTAGAACATGCAAATACATCATCTATTGCGTCACGTGCTGCTTCTGCGCAGCATCCCATTGATCATAAGCGTGAACATGGTGGTCAGATTTATCAAGCGACCGAGATCGACAGTCGATGGCTCAATAATGCCGATGGTCGTGGAAGTTTAAAGACCGAAATTGAGAGTCGAATCGGGACCGATGAAAATAAGCTCTTCATCAAACTACATGCCGATAAAGCTGAATCTCAAGACGCAGATTATGCGGCTCAAGTGATGTATAGCCGTATGATCTCTGACTTTTGGGATGCACAAATTGGTGCGCGTTATCGGGTCGATGAACATCAGGTGACGGACAAGGAACAGTTAGATGCTGCGGTGGGTCTGCATGGTCTGGCACCGTATTTCTTTGAAACTGATGCTTATCTATATCTTGATACAGATAATCAGGTCAGTTTTTCTTTAGAAACCGAACGTGATCTGCTGCTGACGCAAAAACTGATTTTAAAACCGTATCTGAACCTAGATGTGGTGCTGAGTGATGATTCCGCCTATGCACAAAAAACAGGACTCAGTGCTGTATGGCTAGGGCTAGAAACACGCTATGAAATCAATAAAAAGTTGATGCCATTTATCGATGTTGCTTACAGCTATGAAAAAGGAAATCAGCATACGGCATGGCAAGCTGAAACTGGAAGTGAAAAACAATGGTGGTATGGCGCAGGACTTCGTCTGAAGTTCTAACAGTCAAATAGACCAAATAAAGAGGGCATCATCAACAGGTTTTGGTGATGCCTTTTTTTATGTCTGAATCTATCCTTTGAACAGACATGCCATGTTTTGGCGCAATTCATCTGTGCAAGTTTTTTCATTAACTGAATAACGCCCTGAATTTGGTCAAAAAATGTAAAGACTGCACTAAAATTCAGCATGTTTGCTATACTAAGACAATACTCGGAGGAACGACCTCCCTTACATCTTTGTTCAAAGCCAGTAAGAAAAATCGTCAGGACGACCTGACTCTACTAATATGGAGGAAGGCATCATGGCCTGGGTTGTTCTAGTGTTCGCTGGTATTTTTGAAATCGTTTGGGCCTATTCGATGAAGCTCTCAGAAGGGTTTACAAAACTTGGCCCAAGTTTAGTCACTTTATTTTTTTATGATCCTGAGCTTTGGTTTGTTGGCCTATGCCATGAAAACGTTGCCTCTAGGAACGGCTTATACTATTTGGACAGGAATCGGCGCGATTGGTTCATTTCTTGTGGGTATTTTTATACTCGGTGAGCCTGCAACTGCCATGCGGATGTTAGCCGCAGTACTGATCATTTCTGGTCTAATCTTGATGAAATTATCTTCAAGTTAATATGTTCTAAAGCACAGAGGTAAAAGCCTTTTGTGCTTTTTTTATGGGTAAAAATATGGCTTGGGTTTTATTAATTTTAGCGGGATTACTTGAGGTGGTTTGGGCCTATTGTATGAAAGTCTCTGAAGGCTTTAGCAAACTGACGCCAAGTATTTTGACCATTGTTTTCATGATCGCAAGTTTTGCTTTATTGTCTTATGCAATGAAATCCTTACCGCTGGGTACAGCCTATACAGTGTGGACAGGCATTGGTGCAGTGGGTTCATTTATCCTCGGCATCGTTGTATTGGGTGAGCCTGCCAATGCCATGCGCATGCTAGCTGCGGCACTGATTATTTCAGGACTGGTCTTGATGAAATTATCGTCCTCCTGAATAATGAAGTACTGCGATTTTGAGCTTGGAGTATGTCATGCAACTTTCTTATCAGTTTTTAGATTCGCCCGTTGGACAATTAAAACTTGTTGCACATGAAACCGCATTGGTGGCTGTTCTTTGGGAAAATGAAAACCCTAATCGTGTGCGATTGGCGGCTTTGGTTGAAGATCGGCAACACCCGATTTTGCTCAAAACTGCACAGCAATTAAATGAATATTTTGCAGGTAAAAGACAGCAATTTGACTTGCCGCTAGACTTTGAAGGTACCGAATTTCAGCAACAAGTTTGGCAAGCTTTACTGACAATTCCTTTTGGAGAAACTCGCAGTTATAAACAAATTGCAGAGCAGATAGGCAATGTCAAAGCCGTACGTGCTGTCGGTGCAGCCAATGGTAAAAATCCAATTTCAATTATTGCACCCTGTCATCGTGTCGTGGGCGTAAATGGAAAATTAGTGGGTTTTGCGGGTGGTTTAGAAAATAAAGAAATATTGTTAAAAATTGAGAAATTACAATAAAATATAAAATATACTTATTTAAAATAATGAATCAAATCAATGAATATTTCTCAAATCTTTGCACCCCTCATTTCGACGTTGTGGTGGCTAATTCCATTGTTACTGATTGTGGGGGCAATCAAAGCATTTAAACCTTTTTTAAAGGGGAAAATGGGGGAGTTTGCTGTCGCCGTTCATGTTAAACTTTATTTGAAAGACCATTATATCTTGTTAAATGATTTGACCTTACCAGATGGCGAGGGAGCTACGACTCAAATTGATCATCTTCTTTTAAGCCCATTTGGTGTGTTTGTGATTGAAACTAAAAACTATAAGGGTTGGATTTTTGGGAGCGAAAGACAAAAACAATGGACGCAAAAGATTTATAAAAAAAGTTTCAAATTTCAAAATCCGATTCACCAAAATTATAAACATATGAAAGTGTTAGAGCAGGTGCTGAGCGATATTGTGGATAAAGACAATATGCATTCTGTGATTGTTTTTATGCCTGAAGCGGTGTTTAAAACAGAGATGCCGCCGAATGTATTTCGGGGTACAGCTTGGGTGGACTATGTTCAAACTTTTCAGCAACCGGTGATCTCTGAAATGAAACTTAAACGAATACAGTTGCGTTTAGAAAAAGAAATTTTAGAAAAATCGTGGAAAACAAATCGACAGCACATTGAGGATTTAAATCAACGGCATAATTCATAAACTTCCTGTATGCTGTGGATTGTGAACAGTATCTGAATGATAAAAATAGACGGACAATAACAATGAACGACACGCTTCAACATCTTTATGAATCGACTTTAGATCATCCTGAGCAATACCAAGACTTTTATCAGCAACTTTTAGCCAGCCAAGTATATTGTTTGGGCGAGCGTGATGCTGAGCAGCATTTACATTTTCAATTGATGGAAACGGAGCAGGGCGAGCAAGCCATTCCGTTCTTTCTGAGTCTTGAGATGCTTCAACAGGATGTTGGTGCAGATGCAGAGTTTGTCATGATCAGTGCTGAAAAATTATTTGCGATTACCAAAGGCGCAAGCTTGGTGATGAACCCGACTTCGGAACACCCAAAAGAGTTTTTGGCAGATGAGATCGATGCAATTTTAGAGTTTGCAAAACAACAAAGCCTTTGAACACTGTAGGTGTGTTCGAAGGCTTTGCGGCTACGCTGAGATATGTGTTTTAAAACTTACATACCGGCTTTGAGTTTTTCCACGATTTCATCGAGTGGTTTGACACGTTTAACTTCATCCCAAAGGACTTTGGCTTCTGGATAGTGCTTCGACATCATGCCGAGCCATTGTTTATAACGACCGACCATATTCATTTCTTTCTTATACGAGCCATTTAAGAAACGAATTTGTAAGCCAAGTAGTTCATGCCACGTTATCAGCGGTTCATCGGTATTACGACGGATACACTGTGTAATGTCAGGGGTGGTGACTGCAGCACGACCAATCATCAGGTCTTCACAACCTGATTCGAGTTGGCACTGTTTGGCATCGGCATTATTCCAAATTTCACCGTTGGCAATAACGTTAATTTTCAATGCTTCACGAATGGGTTGCAACTGATCCCAAAAGGCAGGCGGGGTATAACCATCGGCTTTGGTCCGCGCATGGACTGTAACCCATGCAGCTCCGGCATCTTCGATGGCATGCGCATTTTCCATAGTGAAGTTACGGTCCATATAACCCAAACGCATTTTTGCTGATACAGGAATATGACTCGGAACAGCATCACGCACAGCTTTGACTAACTCATACACCACTTCAGGCTCATCTAGCAGAACTGAACCGCCACGGTGGCGGTTGACGGTTTTTGCAGGGCAACCAAAGTTCATATCAATTGCAGGGGCACCAAGTTCTACCGCGCGTACAGCATTTGCCGCCAGCATAGTGGGATTGTTACCTAAGAACTGCACATGAACCGGTGTTCCTGCTGCAGTTTTGCCCTCATTGTTTAGTTCAGGACAATAGCTATGATAAATATGGTCGGGCAGGACAGAGTCCGTGACACGAATAAACTCGGTTACACACCAGTCAAAACTCCCCACATGCGTCAACACATCTCGCATAATTGGGTCGGTTAAGCCTTCCATCGGCGCAAGAACAAGTTTCACGGTCACACAGCCAAAAATTGAAAAACGGAGTTATACGTGGTTTTGAAAGGGATGTCTAGGTTTTGTGCTTCTGGTGACGCGGAATACGAAATGACAAGATTTTATGTAATTATTTGGTGAAATTAGGACCAAAGTCGTAAAGTCTTGACTGACATAAAACTTAAACAATAAAATGAGTAAATACAGATGGATAGTAATAATAAGAAGATGGCTTTTACTGTTGTTTTTTAATGGAATCAACAACATATACTGTGCTTGAATCTTTTAAGATTTCATGTATGATGGCTGCAACTAGAAAAAAAGTATTGTTTCGTAAATTTTCTTTAAGTATCGCAGTGTTAGTCATAATCCTTCGTTTTTTACAGAAATGAAGTTCAATTCTTTATTATTTTCCAAGTTATAGTCAGTCATCATCCAATGGCTAAATCAACAAATTAATAGGTATTATTATGTCTAATACAGTTACTGGTACAGTTAAATGGTTCAACGAAACTAAAGGTTTCGGTTTTATTGCACAAGACAACGGTCCTGACGTTTTTGCTCACTTCAGCGAAATCACTGGTTCTGGCTTCAAAACTTTGCAAGAAGGCCAAAAGGTTTCTTTCAGCATCGCTCAAGGTCAAAAAGGCCCGAATGCTGTAAACATCGTTGCTCTATAATTTAGACGTAATGAAAAAAAAGCGCTGTATAGCGCTTTTTTTTATGCCTGTTATTTCTGTGTGAATAATCAAGCTATAAAAAAAGAGAGCCTTAGCTCCCTTCGTAATAAAACTTACTTCGTAATAAAACTTACTTCGTAATAAAACTTACTTCGTAATAAAACTTAAAATCGTTTCATCGTCGACTTAGCGGCCTAAAACCATTTCTAAAATAAACTTAGATCCAATAAAGCCAACTGCCAATAGACAGAAACCAATAATGGTAAAGCGAATGGCTTTTTGACCACGCCAGCCAAATCGATAGTGTCCAATGAGCAAGGCACCATAGACGAACCATGAAATGATGCTAAAGGCAGTTTTATGCGCCAAATGCTGTGCAAAGAAGTTATCGATGGTGAAGAAACCAAACCCAAGCGCCACGGTCAGTAGTGCAAAACCAGCAATTAATAAATCAAATAGTAAAGATTCCATGGCTTGGAAGGATGGAAGCAGGCTCACCCAGACACGTTTTTTCTGCTTGTTTTTCAGTTCACGGTCTTGTAAACGCAAAATGACCGCTTGAATAGTTGCCATCAGTAGGACGGCATACGCGGAAAGCGACAAAATAATATGGATGTCTAAACCCAGTGAATGTTGCTCTATGAATTGATTTTGTCGACTAAATGCAAAGCCTAAAATCAATCCCGTCGCTGCCACAGGGATGCCCAACAGGTTCATCGCAAGCACAGGTCGATAGGTACTAAATAACATACTGAGTAATAGCATGAGACCTGAAGTAAATGACATCAGGTTGAACACGTCATAGTTCACACCCATAGGCGTCAACATGTCGTTATATAAAACACCTGCATGCAATAACATGCCTAAACCAAGTACAACACCAATAAACCAATGGTTCGGCGCACGTTTAGACATTAAATGGCTGAATAAATACCAAAAAGACGTGGTATAAGCGATTAATGCTAGGATCGTGTAAACCAAGGGGAGACTGATCATGTCAAACCTTTTTCAGGATGTTGAATATTCATTTATATAAATTCTGCAAGAACTAAAGTATCCTATAGCATTCTATGCATAAATTTTCTATTTTAAGAAACAATTTTTTGCTCATGGCTATTTTAAGCGGATTTTGCAATGTTTGATACCTTAACAGAACGACTCACGCAGAGTTTAAGAAATGTTACTGGCTCAGGGCAGCTAACCGAAGACAATATTAAAGATACGTTACGCGAAGTACGTATGGCACTTCTTGAAGCCGATGTTGCGTTACCTGTAACTCGTGAATTCATCGCGAAAGTTAAGGAAGAAGCATTGGGCCAAGAAGTGATGACTCAGTTATCACCGGGGCAGGCTTTCGTCAAAATCGTTCATGACGAATTGACCAAAATGATGGGTGAGGCGAATGAAAGCCTAGACCTAGCGGCAAAGCCACCAGTTGTTGTGCTTCTTGCAGGTTTGCAAGGTGCGGGTAAAACAACTACTGCGGCAAAACTTGCACGTTTCTTACAAGAACGTCAAAAGAAAAAAGTAGCAATGGTATCTGCCGACGTTTATCGCCCAGCAGCGATTAAACAGCTACAAACAGTTGCGGGTGAAGTTGGCGCGATTTTCTTTGAATCAAGCGCAGACGAAAAACCAATTACCATCGCAAATCGTGCGATTGAGCAAGCAAAAATTCAATTTGCTGATGTCTTGATTGTCGATACAGCAGGTCGTTTACATGTAGACGACGAAATGATGGATGAAATTAAAGAGCTTCATGCAGCGATTAAGCCGACTGAAACATTGTTCGTGGTTGATGCCATGACTGGTCAGGATGCGGCGAATACGGCAAAAGCCTTTAATGATGCCTTACCTTTGACGGGTGTGATCCTGACAAAAACGGATGGTGATGCACGTGGTGGTGCAGCACTTTCTGTTCGTGCCATTACTGGTAAGCCAATCAAATTCTTGGGTATGGGTGAAAAACTCGATGCCCTAGAGCCATTCCATCCTGAACGTATTGCACAGCGTATTTTGGGTATGGGTGACGTACTTTCTTTGGTCGAAGAAGTTGAACGTAAAATCGACAAAGAAAAAGCCGAAAAAATGGCGAAAAAACTGCAAAAAGGCGGTAGCTTCAACTTTGAAGATATGCTGATGCAGTTTGAACAAATGAACAAAATGGGCGGCATGATGGGCTTCCTGGATAAACTTCCAGGCATGAGCAACTCAGGGATTCAAGATGCAATTGCACAAGCAAATCCTGAAAAGCAAGTGAAGAAAATGGAAGCAATTATTCAATCGATGACCATTAAAGAACGTCGTAACCCAGACTTGATGAATCCAAGCCGTAAAAAACGTATTGCAGCAGGCTGTGGTATGGATGTTGCGGAAGTAAATAAACTCATCAAGCAACATGCGCAAATGGCGAAAATGATGAAGAAATTTGCCAACCCAACGGGTATGGCAAAAATGATGAAATCATTAGGCAATATGCAAAAACAATTTGGCGGCGGTGGCATGGGTCCATTGTTCGGCAGTAAAGATCCGAAGTAATTTGGACTTAAAAAAAGGCGCATTTAGCGCCTTTTTTTATGGCTGCAATTTGACGAGACTGTGCGCTTAAGCAAAGTGATCGAGTGCATTTGATAGCAAGTACTGGATGAAGGAATCTTGCTATACCAGCAGATAGATACCGAACTGAGCTAAATCATTACAAAAAGATGCCAAATTGACATTGAGAGCGTGTAGGTGACAGGTTTAAAACAGAGGTGAAAATTTGCCGAACTGCAAATTGAAAGCTTCACTAAAAATAATCACCTAAAATAAGAATCAAATCATGAATACACCGCATACGCCAGAAAGCCAAAAGATCTATATTGTTCATGGTCATGATGCATCACCGAATGATCATTGGTTTCCTTGGTTGGGACGAAAGCTGCAAGAAGCAGGACATTATTCTCGACGCATCGTGATGGCAAATGCGGCACAACCTGATTTTGACCATTGGCAGAAATTTCTAGCGTTGCAAATGCCAGATTTGGATGAAAATACCATCGTGATTGCACATGGTTTGGGGTGCTTAACCACGCTGCATTATCTCAATCAATATTTTGAACAGCATAGCACACGGATTAAAGCGGGCGTTTTTGTGTCAGGTTTTAAAAGTAGTTTACCGACACAGCCTGAATTAACTGCATTTATTCAACGTGCAAAAATGGATAGCGGTGTTTTACAGACCTATATGCCGATTTGTATCAGTCTGATTTCATCCAATGATCCAATCGTGCCGCCACCGGTTGCGATCCAATTGGGCAATTTTATAAATGCACAAATTTATGAAGTGAAAGAAGCAGGGCATTTCACAGCAAAAGATGGCTTTTCTGAGATTCCACAACTGTGGCACGTGTTAGAGCCGATTTTAACGGCTTAGGTAGGTTTTGAGCGCGTGTTTTATAGATCGCGTGTTTTGTCGATAAGGTATTTAGTGAAGACTGAGATTACAATCATGCAATTGGTGCAATTGAAGAGAAAAAAGGCGCAATCTGCGCCTTTTTTGTTTGTTCGAACTGTTGAAAGATCAGTCGAGTTCTAAAGCAACACGTTCACGAATGTCGTCAATATCATCATTGGCTTCGCGACCATCTTCCTGCCATGCTTTATAGCCACCAACATATTCACCGTCGGTATCGACCACATATTCAGCCGCAATTTTTCCTGAGGCATACCATAAGCGATAGGCGTCATTACCATTTTCATCGACTTTATACGCTGCGCCACGTTGTCCTGTTGGATAAAATTCTTCGCCTTGGATGCTCACGCCATCTTGATTCACAAAGGTTGATTCTACTTTGCCGTTTTTGCGATAAAGTGTTACTGGGCCTTCGATGTCACTGCCACTAAAACTAAATAGTTTCATCGGATCTTTGACCCAAGCAGGTGAGGATTGAGGGGTTTTGGTTTCTTGGTAAAAATCTTGAACTAAAAAATCTCCTGTGGTATTACGACCTAAAAGTACACGGTAATAGCCGTCTTTGACTGGGGTCATGTAATAACTTGAATCAATATACGATACGCAGCCGCAGTAATCGGGATTATCTTCATCTCCAAAATAGCCCAAAACTGCTTCAGAGGTGCTGAGCTGTGATTTGATTTCGGCAGGGATTTTAGAGTTGGCTAGATTTTGTGTCGTGGTACAACCGCCGAAGAATAATGTAGAGGTGAGCAGGCTTAAACCCAGTAAATTTTTAAATTTCATATCTATACTCTTCGTCTTATATTCTATCTTGAAAGACATTTTTAAATTATAAAGTTGCTGATGTATCTGTCGATCATCGCAGGCTATTGTAATTCGTTGGGCGAAAAAAGGTCATGAATCGCGATACAATTTGTAATTATGCTTGTATGAAATGATTGTAAAAAAAGCGTGATGACCATTGATCATCATGCTTTCACAGTTTGTTATCAAATAAATGGCTAAACTACACGCCATTTACATAACTTTGTAGACCTTGAAGCAGCAAATCCGCTTCGACAGCCGGCTGATATTGTTCTAAATAGCGTGCAAATAGCGCAGCATCGCCACCGGTTAAAATTAAGCGACTTGGATATTTATCGAGAACCTTTTCAATGGTGCTGACCAAGCTGAGCAAGATGCCATGATGAACAGCGTCTATGGTATTTTTACCAGGAGACAGCTCGTTAAAGGTGGCATCTGGAATTTTAATGCCTTTGGTGTTTTGGATGAGCGAATCACGTTGCAAATACAAATTTGGCAAAATATAACCGCCTAAATGTTGTAAGCCATCCGTTAAGTCAATGGTGAGTGCCGTTCCACAACTAATGACACAGTATTTTTGAGTAGGGTCTTTGACCACTGCGAGCATTTGCAGCCAACGGTCGATCCCGAATTTACTGGTGTCTTCATAAGCACAGCGTAAGCCCGCATATTCGGCATGAACTTTGGCAATGGTGACAGGAACCGATAAAAATTTAAGAATTTTTTGAATCCGATCATTATTTTTCTTGTCGAGTACTGAAGAAATCCCGACCTGATCTAAGTCCAAGCTTTTAAAGTGCTGGATCAAACCGAGTAGGAGTTCGGCAGGCGACTGTAAATGCAGTTCCGCAGTATGCTCTATAATTTGATCATGTTCGGTAATCCAGTATTTCAGCCGGGTATTACCGACATCGAGCCATAATTTTTTCATCAGTAGGCCTTTGCAATCCTGTTTATGATTGATCTGCTAAACGTAAGCGACCTTGGAAATGATTTTCTAAGCGCTGTGACGTTTGGATGTTGATCGAACCATCATTTTCAATACCGAGAAAGAGACCTTGGCTTTTGCCTTGTAGGTGTTCAAGCTCAACAGGCTGTTGCATAAATGCAGCATAATGGTTGAATCTTGCAGCGAGGTTATAGCAGTTATGATCGAACCATTCACCTGCAAGTTGAATCGCTGCATAGAGTTCAGCGATTAACTGTAAACGGTTTGGCGAGTGAAGTCCGAGTTCATATAACGACGTTGCGCGTTGCTCAATTCCTGTGGATGGAATCGGAAATAAGTTCATGCCCACGCCGACAATCGCTTGATGTGGCGAAATTGGTTCAATCAAAATCCCGCCCCATTTGCCTTGTGGGCTATATAGGTCATTGGGCCATTTCACTTGTAATGCGAGATTTTGCAAACTTGGCATTTGCAAGATATTTAAGGCAATTTCGAGTGCAAGCCGTCCATCTATCGCTGTCTGTAAATTCAGCAATGTGCTTAAATAGATATTACCAACGGGTGAGACCCATTGATGATCGCGTTGCCCACGCCCCTGAGTTTGCTCTTCACTGCATACCAAAACATGTTGAATGCCTTTTTTGGCAATCTCACGGACATCGTCATTGGTCGATGTAGTAATGGGCTTCAGTAATAAAACTTCAGGCGGTTGAGGTACTGTGCTCAGCAATTGCTGTAAGTGTCTGGTCTCTAAATCCATTTGAATCTGAGAGTTGTGGAATAATATTGATGGAGTTAATCATATATTTATTGATTGGTGCAATCGCTGGTTTTGCTGCGGGGCTATTTGGTGTGGGCGGTGGTCTGATTATTGTGCCGATTTTATTCATCGTTTTTACCCAACTTCAGTATGATCCCAGTGTGATTATGCACATGGCGGTGGGCACCTCTTTGGCCACGATTATTGTGACCTCACTCAGTTCGGTTTCGGCACATCATAAAAAAGGTGCAGTGCTGTGGAATGTCTTTCGGAATTTGGCACCAGGTTTGGTGATCGGTTCATTTCTCGGTGCAGGCATTGCAGATTATTTATCAGGGCAGGGTTTGCAACTGTTAATTGGCTTTTTTGCGGTCTGGGTGGCCTTTAAAATGTTTCGCGGTGCAGCGACACCAGTCGATCCGAATAAACATTTACCCTCACAAGCCATGCAAATGGCAGCAGGAGGTGGTATTGGGATTGCCTCTGCGATCTTCGGTATTGGTGGAGGTAGCTTAACCGTCCCGTATTTGAATAAAAATGGCGTCATTATGCAAAAAGCGGTTGCAACCTCTGCTGCATGTGGTTTACCGATTGCGATTGCTGGGGCCCTCGGCTTTATGTGGTTTGGTCATCAAGCCGATATCGTGGTTCCCAATACCATTGGTTATATCCATATTTATGCATTTATCGGGATTAGTGTAATGAGCTTCATCACTGCGAAATTGGGTGCGAAAGTGGCTCATATGTTGTCGCCATTTATGCTAAAGCGTTGTTTTGCATGTTTATTAACAACAGTTGGTTGCTATTTTATTTACCAAGGTGTGCAAGCCTTTGGCGCTTGATTGTCCGTTTTGACTGACAAAATTGGCTTTGTTGACACAAGATTGTCAGACAATGTCATGTTCAATTAGGTTGCTTATCGTTTCTAATGCAAATAGATTGAGTGTAAATCTGAACATTGCATCTTATAAAAAAAAGATAGGAACAGTATGCAACAACAAGAAGCGGACAGTTTGTCAGAACAAATTGCCAAACACATCGGTGAACAAATCATTCGCGGTGAGTTGGTCGAAGGCGAGCGTATTCAGGAACTTAGAATTGCGGCCGAATTGGATGTGAGCCGTGGCTCTGTTCGTGAAGCTTTATTGATTTTAGAACGGACCCAGCTCATTGAAATCTACCCACGCCGTGGCGCCTTAGTCTCTGAAATGTCGGCTTTACAAGTGCGTTCATTATTTGATATTGCAGCATTATTGTTGGGTCAAATTGTGCATCGTATGGCGGAAACGTGGCGCAGCCATGAAGCTGAACGTATTCAGTTATTACTTGAACAATTAGACGTGGAAACTCGCCAAGGCAATACTGAAAAGTTTTATGATCTGATTTTTCAGGGCATGGCTCGTCAGCATGAAATGGTGGGAAATACCTACCTGATGCGTTATTACCAAGAATTGTTGCCATCACTCAGACGTAGTTATTTCCTGACACTGAATATTTCACGACGTGAACTACAAGAATCTTTTGATTTGTTTAAATTAGTGACTGATGCAGTTTTAATCAGAAAATCACATCAAGCCACTTTATTTATGGAAGATTTTTGTCGACACTTACGCAACCTTGTGTTGGAATCACTAACACGGATGAAACAAATCGAATTAGCGTGGGCGAGACGTTCACGCCGCTGATCAGGACATTATGCGTTTAAGCAGTTTAAAACTTTCCGGCTTCAAATCTTTTGCCGATAGCACAACTCTAAAATTTGAAGGCAACCGTAGTGCGGTTGTTGGACCGAACGGCTGTGGTAAATCCAATGTGATTGATGCCATTCGTTGGGTTATGGGTGAATCCAGTGCCCGTCAATTGCGTGGTGGCACCATGCAAGATGTTATTTTTACCGGAACGGCAAAGCGTAAACCAGTCGGGATGGCGAGTGTTGAACTGCGTTTTGATAACACCTATGGCAAGTTAGGTGGTGCTTATAATGCCTATACTGAACTGGCAGTTCGCCGTCAGGTCAATCGTGATGGTAAATCCGAATATTTCCTCAACGGCACCAAATGCCGCCGTCGTGATATTACCGATATTTTCTTAGGTACCGGTTTAGGTCCGCGTTCGTATGCGATTATTGAACAGGGCATGATCAACCGTTTGGTCGATGCCAAACCTGAAGAAATGCGCGTGTATATTGAAGAAGCCGCAGGGGTTTCTCGCTATCAAGCCCGCCGTCGTGAAACTTTACAGCATCTAGAACACACCACTCAAAATTTAGAACGCCTCGAAGACATTGCATCCGAACTAAAGTCTCAGCTGAAAACCTTAAAACGTCAGTCTGAAACGGCAGTGCAATACAAAGAATTAGAAACCCAGATTCGTACTATTAAGATCGAAGTGCTGTCTTTCCAATGTGAACAAAGCACGCGTTTACAGCAAGAATACACGCTTCAGATGAATGAGCTCGGGGAAACCTTCAAACTGGTTCGTTCTGAGCTGAACACCCTTGAGCATGACTTATCTTCCACCAGTGCTTTATTTCAACGGCTTATTCAACAGTCCACGCCATTACAAAGCGAATGGCAACAGGCGGAAAAGAAACTGTCTGAGTTGAAAATGACGCTGGAGCAAAAGCAGGGTTTATTTGCACAAAATTCGGCAAGTTTGGTGGAGCTTGAAAAGCAAAAAGCTCAAACCAAAGAACGTTTACAGCTATTAGAGTTACAACTGGAAACGCTGCAAGAACAGCAAGATGGATTTGTTGAGCAATTACAGCGCCAAGAAAGCAGTAGTCAAGATCAGACTCAACAATTGGCCGATTTGAAAGCTCAGCATCAACAAGCGGTTCAACAATTTGAACAATGCCGTGGGCAAGTCGAAAAGCAGCAACAGCAAAAGCTACAGATGTTGGCGCAGAGTGAACAATTGACCAAAAATATTGGTCGAATTGAGCAACAACGTGAGACCCTGCAACAGCAAAAAGGTCAAATTCAGCATCAGGCGCAGCAAGATGAGTTGGAGCAGTATCAGCAAGATAAGCAACAGCTCGAACAACAAATTACGCAACAAGAGCAGGTGATTGCCGAAACGCAGACACAGCTTGCAGCTGCACAAGAACAGCAGGCACAGCATAAAAATATGGTGCTGCAGCTAAAGTCAGAAATACAGGTGTTGTTGTCAGAGCAAAAAAACCTAAATCAATTGATGATTAAAGCCAGTCCAAAGCAGCAAAGCCAGCGTCAACATTTAATGCAGCAGTTGCAGTTGAGCACACAAGGTAAACAGCATGCCCAACTGGTCGAGAAATTTTTGTCTAAATGGCTGAGTGCCCAAGTCTTGGGACACAGTGATAATTTTCAAGACAGTATTGCACGTCAGGTCAAAGGCAGTCATCACACCGCAGCACAAATCGTTGGATTAGACGCTTTGGCGACGTGGATTGAAGCACCACAGCTTTCAATCTGGCAGCAGGTCGCGATTGCTGAAACATTGACGGTGGCATTGAGTCATCAGGCTAAACTGGCTGCTGGTCAGTCGATACTCACGCTCGATGGTTATCATGTCGGTGCGGATTGGGTGATTGGTCTAGACTATGATGAGGACAGCCAAGCAGGGCAAGGTGCATTGAGCCACCGTATTCGTTTAGATGAATTGACTGAATTACTTGCAGAGCAGCAGCCTAAGCTGACGCAACTAGAAGGCCAATTGCCTGAGTTGCAAAATGCCGTACAAGCTTTACAGCAAAATCTGCAACAGCAACATAGCCAATTAAAAAATTGGCAAAAAGACATTCAAAATGCTGATGTTGCGATTGCGAAGGTACAAAGTTCCAATCAGGCATTTGCATTACAAAAGCAGCAGTTAGAAGATCAATTGCAGCAACTTGAAGCGCAGCTTGAAGAAGATGCCATGCAAAAAGACGATTTGGAAATAGATCTGCATGCGCTGACGATGAAGCTTGAGCAAGCCTTGCCCAATTATAAAACCTTGCAATTCCAAGTTGAGGAATTGAGTCTAGCGCTGGAAAGTGCTCAGCAAGTGGCATTACACAGTCAGCAAGAATTGGAAATCGTGCATCGTCAGTCTGTACAGACGAAACAACAGATTGAATTATTAGAAAAAGACACGGTGTTTTTGAAAGCGCAAACTCAGCAAATTATTGGACAGATGGAACAAGCAAAGAAATTTGTTGATCCTGTACAGTTAGAATTGCCTGCGCTTGAGTCACAGTATTCAGAGCAGGCTCAAGTCACTGAACGTTTACAAAAAACTTGGAATGACTGGCAGCTTGAACTGAATAACGTGCAGAGCAAACAACAGACATTGACGGAACAACGCCATTCACATCAACAGCAAGATGAAAAATTGCGTACGCAATTGGAAGAAAAGCGTCTAGCTTGGCAATCCGCGCAGTCTGATTTACAGCATTATTCTGAACAGCTGAAAGAAATGAACAGCGAAATGCTGACAGGTTTAAGCATTGATGTGGTATCCCATCAGCAAAAACTCGAAAAAGCGCAGCAGCAGTTTGATAAATTGGGTGCAGTCAACTTGGCTGCGGCAGAAGAATATACTGAAGTTTCTAAACGCTTTGATGATTTAAGCCACCAAATTGATGACTTGCAAAAGACTGTTGAGCAACTGCAAGCCGCGATGAAAAGCATTGATCAGGAAACGCGAAAGCTGTTTATGACAACCTTTGATAAGGTTAATGCTGAACTTCAAGCGTTATTTCCGAAAGTATTTAATGGTGGTGAAGCAAGTTTAAGTCTTGAAGATGGTTGGCAATCAGGTGTAAAACTGATGGCACGACCACCGGGTAAACGAAATAGCTCTTTGGCATTATTGTCAGGTGGTGAAAAGGCACTGACCGCATTGGCTTTGGTTTTTGCGATTTTCCGCCTAAATCCTGCACCATTTTGCGTTTTAGACGAAGTCGATGCACCTTTAGACGATGCAAATGTAGGAAGATTTTGTAATCTTGTAAAAGAGCTTTCAGAACAAGTGCAATTTATCTACATTACACACAATAAACTGGCTATGACAATGGCAACTGACTTACTTGGTGTGACCATGCCAGAACCAGGAACTTCAAAATTAGTGACTGTGAATATAGAGCAAGCCAAAGAATACGGTTTAGCTGCGGAGGCATAACATGGAAATCACCACTATAGCTGGGATTGTAATCGCTGTAATTATCATGGTTGTGGGTATTCGAATGATGTTTCGTAAACCTGCAGATGCAGCGCCATCACTTGACACCGAATTACATATTGATCCTGATAGTCAGCAACCTGTTATTCCGCGCCATGTACGAAATCAGTTAAATACATCTGAAACCACGCCACGTGTAGAGCCGACTTTGGCTGAGAAAAAAGTTACAGCGGTTGAAGCGACTGAAACTGTTCAAGCGAATGTAACGCAAGAAGCAACGGCAACGGAACCAACTGAGCAGAGCGTTGAAGCTAAGACTGAGGCGACTACGACAGATCCCGTTTCAGTTGAAAACGCTCAAACTGCAACAGAAGACAGTACCTTGTCTACAGAAGCAACTGAATCTACAACTGTTGCATCTGTAGCCGCCGATGCCAATCACGCAGCGACTGCTGCGACGGACGTTCAGGCTGATGCTGTTCCTGCAGAAAAAGCGCCAGAATTTAGTGTAAATAGCGCAATTGAAAAAGCTGAAATTAGCGATTTTGATGAAGAAAGCAGTATTTTGGATGCGCATTTACATGAACAAAAAATTGTTGATGAAGAAAGTGCTTTAGCGACTGCGGAAACTTATATCGCCTTAAATGTGTTCCCGGATAGCCGTGCCTTGTCGGGTGAAAAAGCATTAAAAGTGTTACTCAAATACGGCCTGCGTTTTGGCGAAATGGCCTGTTTCCATCGCTATGATGAAGAAGGTACAAAGTTATTATTCTCTGTATTGCAAATGAATAATGATGGCGCTGCGCAAGGTTTTGATCTTGAAACTTTATCGACTGAAGAAGTAAAAGGTTTGGCTTTCTTCTTAGCGCTGCCACACAGCGATGTACAAAATGCCTTTGATACCATGGATAGCATTTCACGTCTAATTGCCCGTGAAATTGACGGTACTGTGTATGATCAAAATAACCAAGAATTTACACCGCAGATGCGTGAACATTGGCGTCATCAAGCCATTGATTATCGTCAAGGTCAAGCTATCGAAGTCTAAGCGTCTTTGATTGAAACTCACCGAGTGGGTTTCTATAATAGCAACAGATAATGAAATTTGAGGGCGGAGCATGAACCGCCCTTTTTTATGGTGAATGTATGACACAACAATCCACTGTCGTTGCACAGATGCGACAACTGATTCAACTCTTGGCGAAGCATAACCATGCCTACTATGTCATGGACACACCAGAAATTGAGGACAGTGAATATGATCAACTTTTTCACCAATTAAAAGCTTTAGAAGAGCAATACCCTGATTTAGTACAACCTGATACACCAACTACAAAAGTGGGTGGAAAGGCCTTGTCTAAGTTTGAATCTGTAACCCATGCAGTACCCATGTTGTCATTGGGTAATGTGTTTAATGCAGAAGATTTATTTGCCTTTGCGCGTCGTGCGGAAGAGCGCTTGCCGAATCAAAAAATTGAATATGATGTCGAATTAAAATTTGATGGACTGGCGATTTCTCTCTGGTATGAAAATGGCATTTTAGTCCGTGGTGTGACACGGGGCGATGGTGAAACAGGGGAAGACATTACCCAAAATGTAAAAACCATTCGTAATTTGCCTAAAGTACTGACTTCTACACAGACCAATATTCCAAGTCTGCTTGAAGTTCGTGGTGAAGTCCTGATGCCAAAGTCAGGCTTTGAAAAGCTCAATGCTGAAAACGAAGCCAATGGTGAAAAAACCTTTGCCAATCCACGAAATGCAGCAGCAGGAAGCTTACGTCAACTCGACCCTGCAATTGCGGCTTCACGTCCATTGGCTTTTTATGCTTATGGCATTGCACAGTGCGAACCACATCATGGTCAAACCACCATGTCTGCTAGCTTAGAATGGCTGACGCAGTTTGGTTTTGCTGTCGGTGAACGTCACTTTATTTGTGACAGCATTCAGGACGTACAAGCTGCGTATGAGCAAATGATCATTGATCGTCCAAGCCTGAGTGTTGAAATTGATGGCATGGTGATTAAAGTGAATAGTTTGAAACAGCAGCAAACTTTAGGTTTTTTAAGCCGTGAGCCACGCTGGGCAACGGCATATAAATTCCCTGCAGTCGCAGCGCTCACGACAGTTGAAAATATTGATTGGCAAGTGGGGCGTACAGGCACTTTGACCCCAGTCGCACGTTTAAACCCTGTGGCAGTCGGAGGGGTAACGGTTTCCAATGTCACTCTTCATAATATTGGTGAAATTCACCGTTTAGATGTCCGTGTGGGTGATACAGTCAGTGTCTACCGTAGTGGCGATGTGATTCCAAAAGTGGAAAAAGTATGGCCTGAATTCCGTCCTGTAGATACGGTAGAAGTTCAGTTACCTGCATATTGCCCAGTCTGCTCATCTCCAGTGGTGATGCCCGAAGGTGAAGCCTTGGCACGTTGTTCAGGTGGTTTGTACTGTGCTGCACAGCGTATTGAGGCGATTCGTCACTTTGTATCGCGTAAAGCTATGGACATTGAGGGCTTAGGCGACCGTTGGGCGGAATCACTTTTACATTTGGATCTGCTCAAAGATGTGGCTGATATTTATAGCTTGCATGCGCATCGTGAAAAATTACTGACTATTGAAAAAATGGGCGAGAAGTCGGTTCAAAACCTCATCGATTCTATTGAAAATAGTAAGAAAACGACACTAAGTGCATTTATTTATGCACTCGGCATTCGAGGCGTGGGTGAAACCACGGCACGCATGCTCGCGAATACTTTCCAAACCTTTGATGCGATTCGTCATGCAGATCTAGAATCCTTGAAAAAAACGCCAGACGTTGGTGATATTACCGCTGAATGGATTGTCGATTTTTTCCAAGCGCCGCATAACCTCGAAGTGGTTGATCGTTTGTTGGCAGCTGGGATTCATTGGGATGCACCTGTTGCACCAAGTCGTCAGCCGCTGAATGGCGAGAGTTGGGTGATTACTGGGACATTGAGTACCATGGGGCGTGATGAAGCGACGCAAATGCTTCAAGCCTTAGGCGCACGTGTCAGTGGTAGTGTTTCGGGTAAAACCAAATGTGTAGTTGCAGGTGAAAAGGCAGGTTCTAAATTAGAAAAGGCTGAAAAGTTGGGTGTACCTGTGATGAGCGAAGAAGAGTTTATTAGATTTGTACAACAGCATAATGCTTCTTAACTATTGAAAATCAAACCTGAAAAGGTGATTAATTTTGAACAAACGCCTGATGCATTGCATTGGGCGTTTTTATTTGAGCGCTTAAAAATGATCGAATGAGTAGATAAATTGGCGGTTATAGGTGAGACAACGTACTTTAAATAGACACTAAGCATTTTGTTAAAGCGTGAATGTATTGAGATACGATTTTAGCCATAAAAAAAGCAGCTTAGGAGCTGCTTTTTTTTTATTCAGTGATCACATTATTCTTGATCAACTTTCATTGGTTTTACATCCATTTCTTGATATGAAACCAACTTGGTTTTGTGTTTCCACTTATAGCCAAACCAAATGGCAAGGAATAAGAAAATACCAATATAGGTAGAAACAACGGCTAACCACTCACCATCTAAAACGGCTTGATAGTTCTGACCAAGGACCACGATGGTACATAAAATAAAGGCAAACCACGGTGCAAATGGGAAGAATTTTGCACGGTAAGCAAGATCTTCCAATTTATTGCCTTGAGCCAAGTAGCCTTTACGGAAGCGATAATGTGAAACTGCAATACCGAGCCACACAATAAAGCCACACATACCTGACATGTTCAGTAACCAGTTAAAGACCGCTTGTTCACCGATAAATGTGGTTAAGAAGCACAGTGCCGCAATCGCCGTTGTTGCATAAAGCGCATTCATCGGTACGCCACGTGCATCTAAGCGACCAAAGACTTTCGGCGCACTGCCTTTACGTGCCATATCAAACAGCATACGAGTAGAGGAGTACATACCAGAGTTACCTGCTGATAAAATCGCAGTTAAGATCACCGCATTCATTACTGATGCAGCAAAGGCAAAACCTGCTTTTTCATACAGTAAGGTAAATGGTGATAGTGCAATATTTTCAGTAGATGCTGCTTGTAATAAACGTGGGTCATCATAGGCAATAAGAGTGCCGATAATGAAAATACACACGATATAAAACAACAAGATACGCCAGAAAATTTGCTTGATGGCAATAGGAATGGTTTTTTCAGGATCTTTCGATTCACCTGCAGCCACACCAACCATTTCAGTCCCTTGGAAAGAGAAACCGGCAATCATGGCCACACCAATCAAGGCAGATAAACCGCCGACAAATGGGGCTTCACCCTTGGTCCAGTTGGCAAATGTTTCTACGCCCGGTGTCAGCATGATTTTGCCAATCATAAACAGGCCGATAATGATAAAGGCAACAATTGCGAGCACTTTAACAAGCGAGAAGAAGAATTCGGATTCACCGAAGCCTTTTACGGTCAGTGCATTAATGGCAAAGACGATTGCGAGGAAAATCGCACTCCAGTAGAAGCCCGGAATATCTGGAAACCAGAATTTCATAATGAATTGGACAGCAACCAATTCAAATGCCACGGTAATTGCCCAGTTATACCAATAGTTCCAACCCAAAGCGAAGCCGAAACCACCCTCGACATACTTTGTGCCGTAGGTAAAGAATGCACCCGAAGTTGGATTGTGTGTTGCAAGCTCACCTAAGCTGGTCATCAAGAAGTAAATCATGATACCAATTAAGCAGTATGCAAGCAGGGCGCCACCCGGGCCTGCATTGGCAATGGTTGCTCCAGAGGCTAGAAATAAACCTGTACCAATTGAACCACCAATTGCAATCATGTTGAGATGGCGAGCACCCAACTTACGCTGAAGCTGAGCTGGTTTTTGAGTTTCGCTCATCATTGTTCCTTAAGATTTTTTTGCGTGCTCGCAAACAAGACTTTAAATCCTTGTTGGTCGGCTTTGATTGTACATTGACCGTAATGTTGCTCAATTAAAGTCGGATAATTGAGGAATCGGTTGGCAACAATCCAAAGCTCACCCCCAGACTTCAAATGTCTGCGCGAAGTTTTGCATAGATTTTCACTGGCATTGTAGTCGGTTTGAATCCCTTGATGGAAGGGTGGATTGCTGACTATGGCATGTAAAAATAGTGGTGCATCCTCGATTCCTGTGACCGCTTTAATCTCAAGTTGTTCAGGTTCAAGCAAATTTTGTTCAAATGTCATTTGTGTAGACGCCAGTGCAAAGGCATCTACATCCATGGCAAAGATACGATTTTTAGGATTTAGTTTGGCTAAATAAGCACTGATAACACCCGCACCACAGCCAAAATCTGCAATTTTGCCCGAAGTGACTTGTGATAAATAAGGCAATAAGGTAGCCGTACCCACATCTAAACGGTTCTGGCTAAATACGCCAGGCAGTGCGCAAATCGTAAGCTCACCATTTGGGGTTTCAACTGGATATTTTTGCACCCAATCTTGCAGTGGCTTCAGTGTGACAGTTTTTTCCAATAGGGTTTGCCACATTTGGCAGTGACGCGCGCTATCAATTTTTAGGGTTTTACCAAAGGGTTGTAATTGTTTTGCTGCGCGTTCAACACCGCCTTTTTTCTCACCCACGAGGAAAATAGACGCACCTTGAGCAAGGTGACTTGCCACATTGTGTAATAAATAATTTAGCAGTTCTTTTGATTTTGGAACAAAAATAACCGCTTGATCAAACTGACCTTCAGGAAAATCGACACCAAAATGGACGTTTGACTGTTGATTTTGAAAGTACTGAAAATCATTAAAATTCCAGCACCAAATCGATGGCTTAATATTGTCATTCAATTGACTGAGTAAGTCATCTGTCGGTGCATTTACGAAAAGCACGCGATCTTGTAATAAATCGATCTGTCGTATAACGACTTCACTTGTGAGATCCATAGATTTCTCCATCATAAAAAACACTGCCTAGGGTGGAACCTAGGCAGTGTTCTTTGACAAATGAACTTACTTCTTCACTTCAGGAAGAACAATATTCAAAATAAGGGCAGCGATACCACCAGTGGCAACGCCTGAACTGAAGATATTACGGAACAATTCAGGAAGATGTTCAAGGATTTGTGGTACTTGTGCAACACCTAGACCCAATGCCAATGAAATCGCAATGATTAATAGTGCGCGGCGGTCTAAATGAATGCCTGACAAGATATTGATACCCGAGGCTGCTACAGCACCAAACATTACCATCACAGCACCACCGAGTACGGCTTGTGGAACCGCCTGAATGACACCTGCAACAGCAGGAAGTAAGCCTAAAATAACCAATAAGGCAGCAATCCAAATGCCTACATAGCGGCTTGCAACACCTGTTAACTGAATAACACCGTTGTTTTGCGCAAATACAGAACTTGGGAACGTGTTAAAGATACCGGCAAGGAATGAGTTTGCACCATTCACCAATACACCACCTTTAATACGCTTCATCCATTCAGGGCCATCTACAGCTTGATTTGAAAGCTTAGAAGTCGCGGTAATATCGCCAATCGCTTCCAAAGATGTCACAAGGTAGATAAATGCCATTGGAATAAACAAGCTCCACGAGAAGCTTAAGCCAAAGTGCATCGGTGTTGGAATTTGAACCAGTGGCGCATCTTTTAAGCCATCAAAGTTTAAATGACCCATAAAGCCTGCAAGGATGTAACCCACGACTAAGGCAATTAGGATGGCAGAACTTTTTACCCATGTAATACGCACACGGTTCAATAAAATGATCAGTGCCAAAACGGTACATGACATGATGAGGTTGTCTGCATTGGCAAATGTTTTATCGCCCATAGCTTGATAACCACCACCCATGCTGATCAGGCCTTCTTTAATTAAAGTCAGACCAATCAATAGCACCACAATACCTGTTACCAATGGGGTAATCAGTTTTTTCACCCACGGTAAGATCCGTGACACACCCATTTCAATGAATGAACCCGCGATCACCACACCAAAGATAGATGCCATCACTGCTTCTACAGGTGTACCTGCCGCAACCATCGCAGAACCAATACCGATAATAGGACCAATAAAGTTAAAGCTGGTTCCTTGTACAATCAGGAGACCTGCACCAAATGGACCGACTTTTTTACATTGTAAAAAGGTTGCGATACCAGAGATCACCAATGACATCGACAGAATCATATTGGTATCTTCTTTTGACACACCAAGTGCTAAACAGATCAGCAGACCCGGCGTCACAATTGGGACAATAATGGCCAATAAATGTTGGAACGCAGCGAGAAAAGCAATAAAAGGTTTTGGTCGATCATTCAATCCATAGACTAAATCGAGTTGATCTTTTGCTTCGGGAGATTGGTTTAAATCAGACATGCGGCACTGAAAATTAAGGCTAGGTGGCGCTATTCTAATCTGTTTACACAGCTTTACAAAACCAAAAGCATACCAGTCGTCAAAAAAAATGCGATTGTCAATAAACTGTCACTACTAAAATCTATATTTTTTCTGTATAATTTGCCCTCAAACTTTAGGCGTATCGAATTCACATGTCAGATATTAAAACTCTCCGTAACATTGCCATCATCGCGCACGTCGACCATGGTAAAACTACTCTTGTAGACAAACTTTTACAGCAATCAGGTGCTCTTGGCGATCGCGCAGGCGAGATCGAACGTGTAATGGATTCTGGCGCTATTGAAAGTGAACGTGGTATTACCATTCTTGCAAAAAACACTGCAATCAAATGGTTAGACAAGCGTACTAACACTGAATACCGTATCAATATCGTGGATACCCCGGGACACGCCGACTTCGGTGGTGAAGTAGAACGTGTAATGTCAATGGTTGACTGCGTACTTCTTCTGGTTGACTCTCAAGAAGGCCCAATGCCACAAACTCGTTTCGTAACGCAAAAAGCGTTCGCACGTGGTTTGAAACCAATCGTAATTATTAACAAAGTCGACAAGCCAAACGCTCGTCCAGACTGGGTAATTGACCAAGTATTTGATTTGTTCGACAACCTTGGTGGTTCTGACGAACAGTTAGACTTCCCAGTTGTATATGCTTCAGGTCTTCGTGGTGTGGCTGGTCCATCTCCAGAAGAACTTGCTGAAGACATGACTCCATTGTTCGAAACAATTGTAGACATCGTTGAACCACCAGCGGTTGACGTTGACGGTCCATTCCAAATGCAAGTGTCTTCACTTGACTATAACAGCTTCGTAGGTGTTATCGGTGTTGGTCGTATTCAACGTGGTTCAGTGAAATTAAACACTCCTGTAACTGTAATCGACAAAGACGGTAAAACACGTAACGGTCGTATCTTAAAAATCATGGGTTACCATGGTTTAGAGCGTATCGATGTTGAATCAGCTTCTGCTGGTGACATTGTTTGTGTAACGGGTATTGATGAACTTCATATCTCTGACACAATCTGTGATCCAAAAGCAGTTGAAGCTTTACCTGCACTTTCTGTAGACGAACCTACAGTATCGATGACTTTCCAAGTAAACAACTCACCGTTTGCTGGTAAAGAAGGTAAATTCGTAACTTCACGTAATATCCGTGAACGTCTAGATCGCGAATTGATTCACAACGTAGCATTACGTGTTGAAGATACTGACAGTCCTGACCGTTTCAAAGTATCTGGTCGTGGTGAGCTTCACCTTTCAGTTCTTATTGAAAACATGCGTCGTGAAGGCTTCGAAATGGGCGTATCACGTCCACAAGTAATCATCAAAGAAATTGATGGTGAAAAACAAGAGCCATACGAAAACGTAACGTTTGACGTTGAAGAGCAGCACCAAGGCGCTGTAATGGAACAAATGGGTCACCGTAAAGGTGAAATGACCAATATGGAAGTTGACGGTAAAGGCCGTATCCGTATTGAAGCAACAGTTCCTTCACGTGGTTTGATTGGTTTCCGTTCTGAATTCTTAACTATGACTTCAGGTACAGGTATCATGACTTCAAGCTTCTCGCACTACGGTCCAATGAAACAAGGTACTGTTGCGAAACGTCAAAACGGTGTGTTGATTTCTATGGTTCAAGGTACTTGCTTGGGCTATGCACTATTCAGCTTACAAGACCGTGGCCGTCTATTCGCTAAACCTCAGTTAGAAGTTTATGAAGGTATGATCGTTGGTATTAACTCACGTTCAGACGACATGACTGTTAACCCAACTAAAGCGAAACAGCTAACTAACGTACGTGCTTCTGGTACTGATGATGCGTTGACTCTTGTTCCGCACATTGAATTTACGCTTGAACAAGCGCTTGAATTCATTGAAGATGACGAATTAGTTGAAGTAACTCCTAAGTCAATTCGTATCCGTAAACGCTGGTTGACTGAAAACGAACGTAAACGTAACCGTAACGGTTAATTTTACAGTTTCAAAAAAACCGCTGACTTAGGTTAGCGGTTTTTTTTATGCATGGGTGTTTTGAATAAAAATGCAAAAATTGAATGACTTTATTCATTTGATCCGACATACAAAATTTTGATAAATCCTTTTTAATAGAGTGAATTACTATAGTGAAAAATGTTTTGTGTGAATTTTTATACATGGCATTTAGAATCTAATAAAAACCAAGTAAATTAGGTGGAAATAGTTATACAGATATAATGTATACTTCGTCACAAAATTAAAGCTGAAAAAAATTTCTGGAGATCACATGAGTATTATTCAAGAATTTAAAGAATTTGCCGTGAAAGGCAACGTGATGGACTTGGCTGTCGGTGTCATCATTGGTGGTGCTTTCGGTAAAATCATCGATTCCATGGTAAAAGACATTATCATGCCTTTTATTTCTTGGATCCTTGGTGGTGACGTTGATTATTCAAATTGGTTCTTAGTATTGGGCGATAACCCAAACAATTTAACCACGCTAAAAGCAGCACAGGATGCAGGCCTTAATGTTTTGGCTTACGGTAACTTCTTAACTATCTTAATCAACTTCTTGCTTTTGGCATGGGTCGTATTCTGGTTAGTGAAATTGATGAACAAATTGCGCCGTCAAAAAGTTGAAGAGCCAGCTCCAGAGGCGACTCCAGAAGATATCGAATTACTTCGCGAAATTCGTGATGAATTAAAACGTAAAGGTTAATCCTTTAGCAGTGAAAACGGCGCTTAAAGCGCCGTTTTTTATTGTGAATTTTGTTGAGGCGTCATTTTCATAAACTTAGGTTCTGATGTCGAAAAAACAATGCCATTTCGAATGCCTGTAAATACTTCATTTGCTTCTTCAGGTGATTCGGGTGCGCAGGCTTGTTGACCTAATATAAATAAGACTAAAGGGTGATTTTTGGATAATTTGCTAATTTGCTGTATCGCATCATACCATTTTGATTCATCGTTACGATTCCCATCTAAATCTAGTGCCAACTGGACTTCACCATGAGGGTTCATATCTTGATCATCATATAATGCTTGGATAAGTGCATGCTTTCGTTCACCTCGAATGATTGTAAAATCTGTTGTATCGACAGTGCCAAGACGAAAATAGTTGTAATAGCCCAATGGAATGTCCTTTATTTATTATTAAGTAGAATTGATTTAGTGCAATGTTATCTGGTTGCTATGATTTATATTATATGATTGAAAACCGCCAGCCAATGTTCTGAACGATTGAAAAAAATACTGGGATTATGTGCTTTAAGATGAAAAGCACATATTCGCGATATACTCGTTATAGCATGTTCAATGTGGGTGCTATGTTACATCCGAAACTTAATTTCTAATAAATGCCAGCCAAATTGGCTTTTGATCGGGCCATGCAGTTCACGTTCGGGTAGGGTAAATACTGCTTTATCAATTGGGCCAACCAACTGGCCTTTTTTAATGTCGCCAAGCTCACCGCCTTTTTTAGCCGAAGGGCATGTCGAATGCTGCTTTGCAATTTTGGCAAAGTCCGCACCGCCTTTGATTTTCTTTTTCAGTTGCTCACATAGTTCTTTATCTTTGACTAATATGTGGCGAACAATCGCAGACTTCATGCGTTATTTCCTTTCACGGTTTTCTTAGTCAGCATTTTAACCTTTTTTAAAGGCTGACACTCTGGGCAAAACACCGATGCACGTTGCCCTAGTTTGATATTTTGCAAGATGGTTTCACAGTTGATGCACATTTCACCGGCACGTCCGTAGGCGAGCAGAGTTTGTTGGAAATAACCATTTTCGCCCATCGCATTGGTGTAATCACGTAAAGTCGAACCGCCTAAATCAATTGCCTGTTTTAAAATACGTTTGATTTCGATGACCATTTTTTCAACTTGTTCAAAACTCAAACTTGATGCAGGCTGCGCAGGGTGTATGCCTAAGTTAAATAAGCTTTCCGTTGCATAAATATTGCCCACACCGACTACGATATGATTGTCCATGATCGATACTTTGATACCGGTCTGCTTATTTTTAAATTTTTGGAATAAGTATTCAGCATTAAACGCATCACTCAGCGGTTCAGGGCCAAGCGTGTCAATCAGTTTGCTTTGAGATGATGCATCTAACCATAAAATACAGCCAAAACGGCGCGGATCATGATAGCGTAATTGCATATCTTCAAAATGAATCACCAGATGATCATGCTTTCGTAATGCTTCATGACCTTCACAAATCCGAAAACTGCCAGACATGCCCAAATGCCACAACATGCTGTCCTGTTCAAATTCAGCCAAAATATATTTTGATCGACGGCTGAGCTGAAGCAGCTTTTGTCCGACGAGTTTTTGAATGTCGTCAGGAATAGGCCAACGCAGGCTCGACTGAAAAACCTCAACTTTGAGAACCTTTTCATTCAATAATGGCAATAAACTGGTTTTAGTGGTTTCTACTTCTGGTAATTCAGGCATAAAGGTCGAAGCAATGGATCAGTCAAGTTATGCATACTATTGGGTCTAGCCCTACAGAATGCAAGTTTCATCGCGGCCTAAGGGAGTGTATGAATAGGTTATTGATTATTAATTGTGAGAATAATAAACCAACAAGTCACAATAATGAGTTTGAATAACCGATCAGAAGTTAAACAATTGAAATAATAGATATATAAGATATTGAAAAATAATCACTAAAAATATTGCATAACAATAGATTTATTTAAAATCACTTATTGATAAATTAAAGTTTGGTGAATGATAAAAATAATGCTGAGATAGAACGTGAAAAATTATGTAATTTTTGTGACATTAGATTTCAAGCCTTGTGGCTTGTCTAGAGACTCTCTCCAGATTTAGGTTTTACCATGAAAAAATACAGTCTAGCTCTTCTACCTGCATTTATTGCAGCAGCCATGACACATGTTCACGCCGCAGAAGCATTCGACACTAAAGGTCAGTACATGCTCGGGGATTGGGATGGTAAACGTACCGAACTTGCACAACAAGGTGTGAAGTTTGAGGCCAATATTGCTGCTGATGCTGCCTATCTTGCCGATGGCGGTCGTAATCCGGGACATTCAGCAACGGTAGCCAGCCAATTGTGGTTAGGAACACAGCTTGATATGGAAAAACTTGCAGGTTGGGATGGCGTGACTGTGCGTGCTGTAATGACTGCTCGTCAAGGTCAAAGTACCTCAGTTCGTGATTTGCAAGGGGATGTTCCTCAATTGGCAAATGCACAAGCCAATTTTGGTCGTGGTAATCAGAAAACTCGCTTATCTGAACTGTCTATTGAAAAGCAATTTAAACAGCAAGGCTTAAGCATTAAAGCAGGCCGTTTAGGTTTGGGCATGGACTTTAACGTGATGGGCTGTGACTTTGCCAGTACTGCGTTTTGCGCTGCGCAAATGGGTAAATGGCAAGGCAATATTTGGATGAATACCCCAGTTTCACAGTGGGGCGCACGTGTGAAGCAAGAGCTTAGCCCAGAACTTGCTGTACAAGCGGGTGTGTATGAATACAACCCTGAAAATGCTTTGGAACGCCATGGTTGGAATTTGGATACCGATGATGCCGATGGTGTAACTATTCCTGTAGAAATCATTTGGACACCGAAAGCATTGGTGAATGGCTTACCGGGCAGCTACCGCTTTGGTGCGATGTACAACACTGCAGATAATGTAAAAAATCAAAAAGACATTATTTCGGGTGAAGCTGAAGATCGTACCTTTGGTGGTTGGGTAGCGATTGAGCAACAGTTAACGTCTACAGGTGAAGGCAAACGTGGTTTGCATAGCTTTGCCAATTTTACTTGGCATGATCGTGTCACCACAAAAGTTGATAACTCACAGCAGTTGGGTTTGAAATACATTGGATTGGCCGATCGTTTACCTAACGATATGGTTGGCTTGGGCGTGAACCGTGTACATGTCAATGATCGACTTTCTGCTGAGAAATTTGATGCAAGTGCAGAATATAATGTCGAGTTGAACTATAGCCATAACCCGACGAAATGGTTGATGATTCGCCCTAGTTTACAATATGTGATTAACCCAGGCTCAACAAATCGAGTTGATGATGCTTTCCTAATTGGTTTAAGCTCTAAGGTAATCTTCTAATGTCAAAATAGGTGCTCTATGCAAAGTAAATTTAACGTCACATCATTTAAGACACATTTACTTTGCCTGACGGCATGTATTAGTCAACAGCTGTATGCAGAAACAGGTTCTACGGAACCTGTTTTACTTCCTGAGATTACCATTGAAGCACCACGAACCAATACCACGTGGTTAAAAACACCTGCATCGGTATACCGTGTACAGCAGGCTGAAAATAGTAACAATACGGATGTGAATCTGTCCGAAACCTTAAAAGGTGTGCCCGGATTACAACTCAATAACCGTGAAAACTATGCACAAGACTTGCAACTGTCTATGCGAGGCTTTGGCGCACGTTCAACATTTGGTGTGCGTGGTATCCGTTTATATGTTGATGGAATCCCTGCGACCATGCCGGATGGTCAGGGACAGACGTCAAATATCGATATGAGTAGCTTAAATCATATCGAGGTATTGGGCGGGCCATTTTCCTCTTTATACGGTAACTCTTCGGGTGGGGCGATCTTAACAACGACCAAGCAAGGTATTGGAAAAGGCTCCATCGAACTCGGCTATTCAGGCGGCAGTCATAATAAAAGCCGTGCTGATATTGTGCTGCAAGGTGGCTCAGAACAGGCCAATGAACCTAGCTATGTTGTGAGTTCTTCTTATTTTGAAACCGATGGCTACCGTGATCATAGTGCTGCAAATAAGGTACTCAGCAATGCAAAACTGACGTGGGATTTGGATGATGGTTCCAAGGTCAATTGGATTGTGAATCATGTGGATATCAATGCCGATGATCCACAAGGTCTGAATCGGGAGCAATTGCGTCAAAATCCGAAACAAGTTAATGATGCCAATAATACCTATGATGTACGTAAGGAAATTAGCCAAACTCAAACTGGGTTGACGTGGAAAAAACCATTGAATGAGCAGCATGAACTCAATGCAATGGTGTATATGGGGCAACGTGATGTGGTGCAGTATCAGTCCATCCCCAAAAATCCACAAAATAATGCGCGCCATGCAGGTGGTGTGATTGATTTTAGCCGTGATTATTATGGAACAGATATTCGCTGGACAGGCAAAGACCTTTTGCCGAATACGCGTTTTACTGCAGGCCTTGCCTTTGATTATATGGATGAAGACCGTAAGGGCTATGAAAATTTTGATGCCAATGGAAATTTTGGCAAGAATGGCAATATTCGTCGAAATGAAAATAACACCTTGTGGAATTTAGATCCCTATGTCCAAGCTTCGTGGAATTTTTTACCCAATTGGACTTTAGATACAGGGCTACGATATAGCAATGTTCATTATGAATCTGACGATAAATATGTCGTGGGTTTAAATAAGGATGACAGCGGTAAAACCGACTATGACAAAGTTTTACCTTCAGCAGCATTAAGTTGGAATATTGCGCCTCAACTGAATGCCTATGCCAGTTATGCCAAAGGTTTTGAAACACCGACCTTTACAGAAATGGCCTATTCTAAAGATGACGGTATGAATTTTGATTTAAAACCGGCCAGTAGCGATAACTACGAGCTTGGGCTTAAATCACAAAATGCATTGGGGAATTTCACTGCAGCGGTGTTCCAAAGCAAAACTCAAGATGACATCGTCTCTGCAGGAAGTATCAATGGTCGTGCAACCTATAAAAATGCCGATAAAACCTTACGTGAAGGTGTGGAGCTTTCGTGGAATAAACAGCTATGGCGAGATTTAAGCGCGCAAGCAAGTTACAGTTATATCGATGCCACTTTTGATGCCGCAATTCCTGACAGTGATGTCGTCAAAGGCACCTATATTCCGGGTATTGCCAAAAACCAAGCGTTTGCCACACTGAATTGGCTGCCAGATATTGGCTTTAATGCCGGCCTAGATGTTCGCTATATGGATAAAGTCTATGTCGATGATGCCAACAGTGATGCTGCGTCGAGCTATACCGTGGTTTCTGCCAACGCTGGTTATGTGTGGAAACAAGCAGATTGGAAAGTTAAAACCTATGTACGTGTAGATAATTTGTTTGATGAAAACTATGTCGGTTCAGTGATCGTCAATGATGGAAATGGACGCTTCTTTGAACCCGCGGATGGTTTGAATTGGAGTGCAGGATTAAGTGTGACCAAAGCCTTCTAAAAGGAGAGTAATGTGGCGTTGTTATTTCAACCAATTCAGTTTGGAACATTGGGGCTGACTAATCGAATCGTGATTGCACCCATGTGTCAATATTCTGCCAATGAGCAAGGGGAGTTAAGCTATTGGCATGAACAACAATGGGCGAATTATGCCTTGTCAGGTGCCGGACTTTGTATCGTCGAGGCAACGGCTGTACAGGCAGAGGGACGCATTAGCTATGCAGACCTCGGTCTTTGGAATGATATGCAACGCGCACAGATGAAGGCACTATTGGCCAAGGTGAAATCACTTTCCCCTATGCCATTTGCTATCCAACTGGCACATGCGGGTCGTAAGGCATCGACAGATAAACCTTGGGCAGGACGTGGACAATTACCCCCAGATCATCCTCAAGGATGGCAAACTGTTTCAGCAAGTGAGTTGCCCTTTAATGTCACAGATCATGCACCCCATGCTTTAAGTCGAGATGAAATCCAGCAGATCATTCAAGACTTTGCCGATTCAGCAAAACGCGCGGTAGATGCAGGCTTTGACTTAATTGAGCTACATGCTGCACATGGTTATTTACTGCATCAATTTATGTCACCATTGTCGAATCATCGTAGCGATGAATATGGTGGCAGTTTGGAAAATCGCATTCGTCTAACCCTTGAAGTGTTCCAAGCCATGAAAAATGCCGTGCCTGAAGATTATCCAATAGGGGTACGTATTTCCGCAACTGATTGGATGGAATATACTGAAGCACCGAGTTGGGATCTAGACTCGGCTGTTGGTTTGTCAAAAGCGCTTGCACAACTAGGCACAGCCTATATTCATGTTTCTAGTGGCGGCTTAGATGTTGCGCAAAAAATTCAATTACAAGCCAGTTATCAAGTGCCTTTTGCTGAAGCCATTAAGCAAGCCGTTCAGGTTCCCGTAATTGCTGTTGGTTTAATTACCGAAGCAATGCAAGCCGAAGGCATCTTACAATATGGCATGGCAGATGCGATTGGTCTTGCTCGTGCAATTCAATATGACCCGCGTTGGCCATGGCATGCTGCTGCAGAACTCGGTGAAAATTTAAAAATTTCTCCGCAGTACTTACGCTGTCAGCCACATGCACAAAGAAGTCAATTTACGGCTTTCTAATTTTCAAAATTTATAGCGGTCCGATCTACACTCTCAGGTTGAGGGTGTGGATGGCTGAGTCTATTACACAGGATATTTCGTATGGTCTTTGAGGTGATTGGTCCAATCTTTTTTCTTTTGGCCTTGGGATATCTGTCTGTAAAATGCAGTTTATTGAGTAAAGAACAAGTTGGAACCATTGGTGCATTTGTGATTAAAATTGCACTGCCGGCTTTGTTTTTTCAGTCATTAGCTTCTAAAGATTTGCATCAAATTTGGTATCCTGGCTATTTCTTTGTTTATACCGGAGTCACATTTTTATTGTATGGCATGGCCTATTGGCTATTGTCGACACATTTTAAAAATAATATGTCGCAAACAGCGGTACTGTCATTAGGCGCTGGCATGTCAAATACAGGCTTAATTGGCACTGCAGTCCTAAGCTTATTGGTCGGTCAAAATGCGATGACCTATACCTCATTAATCGTCATCATTGAAAGTGTGCTGCTGCTTCCAACGGTGCTGGTCCTTGCGCAATTAGGAAGTTCACAGCAAAAAGCCAATATTGGCGACATCATCAAAAATACCTTATTGACCCTGTTAAAAAATCCACTCTTTGCAGGGGTAATGCTAGGGATTGGTTTTGCAATTTTCCAAATCCGTTTGCCTCATCAAATCAATGATGTACTGGCGATGTTAGGTCAAACGGCTTCACCATTGGCGCTGTTTGCAATTGGTGGTGGGATTGTCGGTATGAGCTTAAAGTATGTGAATGCTCAGAGCTTCTATTTGGTGATTTCAAGCAACTTGGTGATGCCTTTACTGACTTATTTAGGCTTACGTTATTTGACCGATGTCAGCCAAGAGATGTTATATGCAGGGACGATTATTGCCGCATTGCCGATGCCGACGATTTTTGCCATGCTTGGGCAAGTTTATGGCTTAAATGAAATACCTTAACGCCTTTGTTGATGAGTACCATCTTGGGATTTGTCGTAACAGGTGTATTAATCAGTCTGTGGTGGGCGTGATTTTGATCAGCTCAAGATTTTCTTAATCCCATGAAAAAGCCCTGCATATGCAGGGCTTTTTTTAATGCTTAATTTGTCCCGTCCTGAAATAAGTTTACACCTTAAGAGACTTATTTTATGGAACATGCACAAGAACAACGAGTTAAACGCACACAACGTGATTATAGCTTCGCCTTTAAAATGATGGTTGTACATGAAGT